>CAYSEK010000100.1:0-1635 GCA_964430255.1 uncultured Candidatus Saccharibacteria bacterium | reverse complement strand
AAAAAACACTCCTGCTTCTTCCGAAAGAATTGGAAATACTTGCATCGCCACCACCCAAAGACAAAAATTATAATTGTTTTATCTACATACTCGGACTTTCTAAAGATGCAGAAATAGTAAAAGATAGCAACGGTTTTATTTATGACACTTTTTTTCAAAAACTGATTGACGAGGGACTAGTTGTTTATACTAATAATCCTCAAAGCGGTGATTAAACAAATGGTCAAGGTTCGACCTTGACCATTTGTTGACCACTTTGAATGATTTTTTAATACTTACATTTTATACGCATCTTTTCTGTGTTTTATAGAATATGTGGTAATTTCTTTCTTTTCTATTGTAAAAAGTAGACGATAATCGCCAGACCTAATGCGATAACCATCAAAAGGAGTTTTGAGTTTCTTTATTCGCAAAGAAAAAGGGTCTTTTCCTAGCTTATTTAATTTGATTAATATTTGTTTGCGAACAGAACCATCTAGTGCGAGAAAATCTTTCTTAGCTTTGCTATTTAAAGAAACACTATACTTCATGTTTTTCCAACTCGCTTAAAGAGATACGCTCTCCATCATCTACCTCAACAAGCTTAATTAATTCTCTTGCGTCAACAGAGTTGTGATAAAATTCAATCAGCTTATTGTACAAGTCAGCACTTAAAACAACACGACTATCGCCACCTCTTTCAGTAGACACAACAACAGGATTATTCTTGGCGTTTTTGAGATATTGCGAAAGATTTTTCCTGAATTCTGACGCTTGTACTATTTTGGGTATTTTTGTTAACATAAATTGTACGTTTACTTGTACAGTTAGTATATACTTTTGACATTAATTGTCAAATTTTCTACTTCATATCGCCCCAGCGTTTGCCGGTTGATACGTGAACAGTGAGTGGGAGTGGAATGTCTGGGAAATGCTCCATTGCGTCTTTGATGATTTTTGTTGCTTCTTTTACAACACTGTCTTTAACCTCATATATAAGTTCGTCGTGAATCTGAAGAAGTAAGTGTGCATTATTCAGTAAGTCTGCTTCTTTCAGCCGATCATCGGCTTTTTTCATTGCTATTTTTACAATATCCGCGGCGGTCCCTTGAAGTGGTGCATTTACCGCCATCCTCTCCGCCATTGCTCTAATAAAAGGAACGGAAGAATTTATTCCTTTGAAATATCTTCTGCGTCCGAACATTGTTTGTGTAAAACCTGTTTTATGTGCTTCTTTTTTTACACCTTCAAAATACTCTCTGATCTCTGGGAAAGCTTCAAAGTAATTATTATAAAATTCTTGCGCCTCGGCACGTGTACCGCCAAGATTATCTTTTAGTGCGTTTATACCCATTCCATAAATAATCCCAAAGTTGATCACTTTCGCTTTGCGGCGCATCTCTTTCTTAACTTCATTTTCCGGTACTCCGAACACAAAAGACGCAACGGACGAATGCACATCCTTCCCTTCTTTAAACACATTTATGAGTTTCTCATCTTTTGCCAACACAGCCAAAACCCTCATTTCAACTTGTGAATAATCAAAAGCGAGTAAACTATATCCATCTTGTGCAACAAAAGCGCTTCTTATCGCTTCTCCAAGTCCATCCCGTGCGGGGATGTTTTGCATATTGGGATTTTGTGACGACATTCGCC
>CAYSEK010000099.1:0-1668 GCA_964430255.1 uncultured Candidatus Saccharibacteria bacterium | reverse complement strand
CCCCTGATGAGGGCGTTATGTGTCTTGAGTAATGCCCCCTAGAAGTAATACCTCTGTTATAACTAATTGTAATATTTAGAATTATTTTTCTCTCTATGAGATTCCGTATTACCACTGGGTAATGTATTCAACTCTTTATTCCCTATTAATTTTCTTAATCTAGCAAAAAAGAGACAGATTAGTCACTTATTCTTGACATGTGACACATGTGTCGTCTATAGTTAATTTAACTTAATTGTTTTTTGGGCAGAATTAGGTGATGCCCATGCAGTATTTTTCAGTCTCGGAAGGTACATTTATTGTCTTCCTTATAAATAGTAGTTAAACACAGGAGATACACCATGAAAACTTTAAGAAAATTCCGCTTTGGAATAACAAGCAATAAGAGGAGCTGTCCAAATGATCCACAAATTCAACTCGGAAGGCACATTAAAGGAAGACCATGTATGCGATTGGGAACAATTGCAGGAAATATGGGGTTACAACTCTCGTAGAAAACAGCTGTTATTAAAAATAAAACCCCATTTATATACGCTGAAGAATGCAGGTGTTACCAACATAAAGATAGGTGGCTCATTTGCTTCTAACAAAGCAGTACCCGAAGACATAGATGCCGTGTTTAATCTAAAAGAGGTTGACGAGGAATGGTGTGATGACGTTGTCCCTTTGCTTGATGACGACTTTAAGGAAAAATGCGGCACAGAGTTTTTTGGTGGTGACACACTGACGAAGCTCAATAATGAACCACATGAAAAATTTTTTCGACGTGGTCGAGATGGAGAGAAACGCGGATTGATAATTGTAAATCTCGATTCTCTTCCTTGAGCAATGTCGTAAGAGGTCGCAAGGAGAAAGAAAATTGTTAACAAACGCTAAGCAATATAAGGCGTCAAAATGTGCAGCTACTGATTTAAAGGAGATGTTGGCAGCGGAGCCTGATCCTAACATACCTAAAAGATTGGTAGAAGCGAATCGTCGAAAATTACGTAATAAACTTGAGTCAATTGAACAACAAATTTTGGAGTATGAAAAAATTGTTAAACAAGGGTTCGATAGCTTAGATATTGATAGTGTTGAAGATTTATTACAAGCACCTATTAAATATAGGCTTGCTCAGCACGAATCAGTAAAAAGATTTGCACAACATGTTGGTATTAGTCAAAGACAGATTCTTAGATATGAAGAGGAGAGCTATCGTAATTGCTCTATACCAACACTAATTAAGATTTTAGATCAACTTGGAGTGGCTATTAAAGGAAAACTTAGAGTGATGGAAACCCCTTCAAGACTTAACAATAACACCTAAAATTACGGCCTACATAGTTGATTATGTTTGTGCGAGGTCGTGCAGTCAACACATAACAAACTCATCCAGCGGGACTTTCAGAAGGTTCACGATTTTTTGCATTCGCAAAAATCGCGCCCCTTCTGAAAGCCCCTGATGAGGGCGTTATGTGCTTCTCAGGCAGACTGAAAAGATAAAAACAAAAAGATTAAAAAAGCGTTTGTCTTTCCCTTTGAAGAAGATATGTATCGTGCCACCGTGAGAGTTTATATAAGCCCATAACTCCACCAAGGCATGTGCAGAAATTATCCGCATTTGAAAGTACAGATACTTTTTTATATAGCATCTGCGTTATGGGCTTGCGTTGACTCCAGCGTAATGCT
>CAYSEK010000098.1:0-1719 GCA_964430255.1 uncultured Candidatus Saccharibacteria bacterium | reverse complement strand
GAAGCAAAAGAGTTTGTATTTAAGAATATAAAAGAAATAGGAGCGTCAGAAAATATTTTTATTGTCCTTGAAGGTAAGCTAGACAAAAAAACTCTTACGAAGTTTGAAAAAAACGCAGAGAGGGTTCAAGAGTTTGAAAAAGAGGTAGTCAAAAAACAGGAAAAATTTAATATATTTACATTGTCAGATGCGTTTGGAGGTAGGAAGAAAAAAGAGCTATGGGTTCTTTTTCAAAAAGCGGTAAATGCTGGGATGTCACCCGAGGAAATTCACGGTACGCTTTTTTGGATGGTCAAAAGTATGATACTTTCAAAAAATACAAAGACAGCTGGGGAGGCTGGGCTTAATCCGTTTGTGTTTAGAAAGTCTGTATCGTTTGCAAGGAATTTTGAAAACAAAGAACTTAAAAATATTTCTTCTAACTTAATATCCATGTACCATGGGGCACGCAGGGGAGAGATGGAGCTTGGTGTTGCACTTGAGGTATTTATTCTTTCTGTCTGAGTTTTCCAACGGCTCAACTTCGTTGAGCCGTTGGAAAATTGGCATCTAAAAAAGACAAAATAAAAGACCCTTCACGAGTCTGTGTTGGGTCTTTTTGTTATTATTTTTAATTGTAAATTTTGTACTAGTGAGATGATCCCGAGCGATTTATATTGTTATATGTCCTAAAGCGGACCACTTTATAAAGTCTTTGTCATCAACTTGTCTGAACTAATTATACAACGGTCTTCAATACCTGCAAATCAAAACTGTGGATAAGTATTTTATGTGTGATTGCTCCGTATTTTTACCGAAAAATCAGGGTCATCCGCGTATTCTTTTGCAAGGTCGTTTACTAGAAACTTCTTGCGTGCTTTTTCTATCGGAAGCTTCGTGTCTAAGAAATCAAATTTATGCAAAAGATAGTCTGATTTTTCTGGTAGAAATATTTTTAATCCATAAGGTATTCTCTTTTTAGATACTTTATGTGTATGTTTTATTATGTTTGTTAAGCATGTGTTTGTTACTGTGTTGTAGAATTCCGGTTTTTCTTTTAGTTTATTTGCACGCTCGAGCATGTCCAAAAACAAATCTCTGGTTTTTTCTTGAGATATTTTTAGCGGGTAGACATGTACGTGGTCTTTTCTGTGGTTTGCACGAAGACCAATAAGGTCTCTTTCTTCTCCGATTACATACATAATTTCAAACCCCCTGAACAGTCCTTTAATCGCTGAGAATTTATCACCTTTCTTTTTTCTTATTTCAACGGAGATTGCGATGAACTTATTGTTTTTAAATTCAAAGCTTAAGAATGTGTGTGCGACTCCTCTGCAGCCAAGAAATGGTTCTAGTATATAATACGCAGATTTTATCTCATCTAGATTGAATTCTTTGTCGTAATATTCTTTTTCATAATCATCTTCCGTTTTGTATTTGAAATTTCTTATGTTGTATACATGTGCAACATTACTGTCGATTTTTGCATAGGGTAATACTTTCTGGTCGGGGGACCAGTCTCTGTGATTGCTTGGTTTTCGTCGTGCCCATATTGCTCCCAAAAAAAGGAACAAAAGAGAAATGATTTCCATGTCCGCCCGGAAGGACTTGAACCTTCGACCGTCGGCTTAAAAGGCCGCTGCTCTACCAACTGAGCTACGAGCGGATAACGAATGTGATAATAACACAAAATACTAAAAAAACAAACACAGAAGGGTTCTAAATCTACAAAAACAGTAC
>CAYSEK010000097.1:0-1772 GCA_964430255.1 uncultured Candidatus Saccharibacteria bacterium | reverse complement strand
ATAAACTGATAGCCATTATAATTTTTACAATAAGTAAAAAATTAAATATTATGCAAGAATTTATAATTAATATAATCAAGCAAAACGCAGTGGATATAATCGGGATTATTGCCCTCTTCTTTTTAGGTAGGATGATGTTGAAAATTGCTGTTAAGCGCCTTATTCAAATAGTTGATGATGGAGATGATGCACATGTTTCTCAAAAAGAAAAGCGAGCGGAAACTCTGGGGCGCATAGTTATAACAACGGGAAATATTGTTATTTATGTCGTAATTTTACTCATGACCCTGAGTCTATTCGGAATTGACATAAGACCCGTTTTGGCAGGCGCAGGTGTGATAGGTTTGGCGATTGGTTTCGGAGCCCAATCATTGGTAAAGGATTTTGTTTCAGGACTTTTTATTTTAGTTGAGAATCAATATGGAATTGGTGACAAGGTGAAGATAGGTAGTTTCGAGGGTAATGTATTAAGAATTACCATGCGCTCAACTGTATTAAAGAACGAGGAAGGGAAAACATACTATATATCTAACGGATTAATTAAAGACGTAACCAATATGTCTCAAAATAAAAAAGTTTAATAATGGGTCATAGCATGACGGGTCCCTGATGAAGAATTATCCGAGACTGAAGTGGATAGTCAGGAGTCTGATATAATGTAAACTATGAAAGATATTGAGATTTGTCCAATTTGTCGCAGGTCATATAGCAAGAATAATAGCAGAGTTAAATACCATCTACAGTATGAGCCTGTCCCTAAGTTTATATATGCTTGTGAGTCATGTAATTATGCTGAATACCTTTCTAGGCACTGGAATAGAGGTTTTAAGCCATGGCAGTGGTATAAAATAAAACTCGTTCGTAAGTTCGCTAGAGAAAATAAACATTTAATAAAGTAAAATAGTTCCAACTTCGTCCCATACGGCCAGTTTTTAAGAGAAAGGTTCAGAGTACGAGGAGCTTAGTCAATTTGAGTGTAGTCCTTGCACGTGAGATGCGCGTCTATAAACTTTATGAGAACAAAAAATACGCAAAACAAGATTCACATATATGGAAAACATGCAGTCATAGAAGCCTTGCGACATAAACCAGATATATTTGATAAAGTTTTTTTAGCAAAAGAAAACGACGATATCGTTTTACGTAAGGCTATAAAAAACGCAAACATTACTCCTTTGACGCTGGATTATGATAAAAAAGAAAACGATGACATTGTGCATCAAGGCGTTGTTGCAGAGGTTTCATCTGATAAGTTAATGATGGATTACAAGGAGTTTATCTCTAGCCTTGAGATTACAGAAAATACTAACCTTCTTGTGTTGAGTGAAATACAAGACCCGCAGAATGTTGGAGCTATAATCAGATCGGCCGCCGCTTTTGGTGTGTCAGGAATATTAATTCCGCAACATAATCAAGCCCAAATATCTGGTACTGTAATAAAAGTATCTGCTGGTATGGCATTTCGTATTCCACTTATACAGATTGGTAACGTGAATCATGCTATGCGTGATTTAAAGGAAAGAGGTTTCTGGATATATGGGATGGAAGGAGAATCCGAAAAGAACATAGCAGATGAGCCGTTCGACACACCAACTATTTTTGTTCTCGGCAATGAAGCAAAAGGGGTACGGGAAAAAACAAAAGAATTATGTGACATTTTGCTCTCTATTCCTATGAATCAAAAGTGTGAATCTTTGAATGTTGCGGCGTCTACTGCTGTTGCTTTGTATGAATGGAGTAAAAAACACCCGGAAGCTTTAACTTAAATAAAA
>CAYSEK010000096.1:0-1799 GCA_964430255.1 uncultured Candidatus Saccharibacteria bacterium | reverse complement strand
AATTTTTTTGTAGACGTCACTTGCCTCATCTACCTTAGTCGCATCTTTTTTCAAATTACTGAAATAAAGCTCGTGCAGTCGCATGCCATTATACTCCCAACCAAAACGGCGTTTGAGTTCTGAATATTGAGGTGTTCCTATTTCAACCTCATCCGCAAGCTCACCCATCTTGTTTACATTCGTGACATACCCTTCGTATAGCTTGAAATGATTTTTCAATAGCTCGTCACTGAAACCTTCTGTGCCTAGTAAATTCTCAAAGTTTTTTGATGTGTACATATATTTTTTATTTAAAGTTACTAAGATTGTTCTAAAAGTTTAATTTCATTTTGTATTTTTTCCACTATCTTTGTCATTATCTTTAAAACATAATCTATATCTTTCTTTTTTGTATCTCTTCCGAGGCTGAATCGTATCCCCCCTTCGTTTTCTAATGGCTTTCTTCCTAATGCAATAATAACATAAGAAGAACCATAATCCCTGCTCTTACACGCACTTCTCGCAGATGTCGCCACGCCTTTAGCATCAAGTTCAATCACCAACTGTTCGCTGTCTATATTTGGAATAGAAATATTTATATTATTTGGTAAGCGTTCTTTTTTGTCACCATTTAAAATACTTCCAGGTATGCTTAAGAGAAGTTCTTTTATAAAATAATCGCGGAGGTCTGTGAGGCGGGCTGTTTCTTTCTCTTTTATCTCTTCTGTACTCTTGCATGCCTGTGCAAACCCGACTATCGCCGGAACATCCTCAGTCCCACTTCTTAGTCCTCCTTCTTGCCCTCCACCGTAGATAATTGGAGCGATATTTGTTCCTCTCTTTATGTATAGTGCACCAATCCCTTTCGGACCATAAATTTTTGATCCGTTGAGAGTAAGTAGGTCAATACCCAAACGCAAGACATTCATATCAAGATAATTTGTCGCCTGACATGCGTCTGTGTGAAAATATGGATACTGACTGCCGTGAATCTTTTTCCATCCACGAATCACTTTCGCGATCTCTCGCAAAGGTTGGACTGTGCCTATCTCATTATTGGCATACATTATTGAAACCAGCACTGTTTCTTTACGAAGCGCCTCTTTAATCTCCTTTGGGTCTACAGTCCCTCTCTCGTCCACACCTACATATGTAACATCAGCCGCACCATCTTGCTCCAGTGCTTTACAAACTTCAAGCACCGCCGGGTGCTCGATTACACTCGTTACAATATGTGACTTCCCAAATTTGGACGTCGGACGTCCAAATATACCCATAATTGCCAAGTTGTCGGACTCTGTACCACTACCCGTAAAAATAATCTCGTCCGGTTGCGCGCTAAGCGACTCTGCAACCGTGCGCCGTGAAAGCTCCACTGCACCCTTTGCCATCACGCCCTCTTTATATAGTGCACTTGGATTGCCAAACTCCTTACGTAGATATGGACGCATGGCTTTCTCCACTCGCTTATCAACCGGAGTTGTTGCGCTATTGTCTAAATAAATTCTTTTCATTGTATTGTTCATTGTATGATACTTCCCATTTTTTGCAAAAGTAAATTGGTCAACCTGGCAGGTTGACCAATTTACTTTTGCAAAAACACCTCCCCTATTATATAATCTTACGTATTATGATACTTGATACAACAATTCTAATTTATATTCTCATCGGCGTCATTGCCATCTTGGCAGGGCTAGTCATCCGACTTGAGTTGAAACTAAAAAAACTACTCGGAGGTAAAAATGGCAAAAGTCTTGAGGGTGCAATTTTAAACATCGCAAGCGGAGTAACTCGTCTTGATGATCTGCACAATGAAATAA
>CAYSEK010000095.1:0-1923 GCA_964430255.1 uncultured Candidatus Saccharibacteria bacterium | reverse complement strand
AGTAGAAGCAAAAAATATTTATTTTGTAGGGCTTACAAATATAAATACCGATATGATGAAATCTGAATTCACGGAAAAGAGAATTGCAGAATTTGATAAAATTATACAAGAAGTTGCTTTAAAAAAAGGTTGTCAGTTTGTTCCAATGCAAGGGTTACTTGAGACAAAGGATTTATCAGATGGTTTGCATCCAAACTCAGATGGGCACAAAAAGATGTTTGAGAGAGTCAAAGGGTTCTTGATTGAGGACAAAATTATTTAAGAAATTTCTCAAAACACCGAGGTTAACCTCGGTGTTTTATTGTATTATTTAAGAAATCTCTCAACTTCTTTCTCTACCTTCTTCATTTCGCCGAGTGTGAACCATTTAATTCTCTTGTCTCTTTTGAACCAGGTTTTTTGTCGCTTGGCGAATTGTCGGGTGGCGATGTTTAATTGTTCTATCATTTCGTCTTTAGTGATCTTCCCGCGGAGGTATCGTGATAAGTAGCGATACTCAAGCCCGAGCGCCTCCATGCGCTTCCATGAGAGTCTTTGTTCATGCAAGTGTTTTACTTCTGCGACCATACCAGTGCGCAGACGCGCGATTATGCGAGCGTAGATTCTTTCTTTTAGTTTTTCATCGTCTGTCTTGATACCTATCTGTAGTGCATTATATTTATTTGGACGTCGGACGTCCAAATGTGGGACACTGCCAAGATGGGTGACTATCTCTATCGCGCGGATAAGGCGATGAGGGTTTTTGGAGTCGATTTCCTTTGCTCGGCGTGAGTCTTTGCTTCTTAGTATTTTGAAAAGTTCTTCCGTCGTTTTCTTTTCAAGTTTTACTCGCAGTTGCTTGTTTGGCAGTACTTCTGGAAATACTAAGTTGTCTACTATTGCTTGGATATAAAAACCAGTACCACCACAGATGATAGGTATCTTTCCACGCTTTAGGATATCATCCGCTTTCTTTTCAGCTAGGCGCTTGAACTCTGCAACGGAGAAGGCTCGTTTTGGGTTCGCAACATCAAGAAGGTAGTGAGGAACTCCCTTCATCTCTCGCTTCGTTATCTTGCCGGAGCCGATATTGAGACTTTTGTAGACCTGTCTTGAGTCCGCGGAGATCACTTCACCGCCGAATTTTTTTGCCAAGACAACAGCCATATCGCTTTTACCCGAAGCAGTAGGTCCTAAGATAACGATTATTTTGTTCTTTTTTAATTCTTTCTGTTTTGTCATCTTGTTTTATGTTAGTATATCTGTATTAAAAGTTAATTTACATAAAAATGCAAGTATAAGATTATATTTCATTTTTATTAGAAACATTATGTGTGATAAAAAACCATGCGAAGGGTGTACTGGTGAATGTGAAAATACCGATACTTATTTTGAGGATGTGTTTCCTGTTGCAGAGGTTGGGTTTGAGATCCCAGACTTTGAGGTGGAAGCATTTCATGAGAACGATGTCAAAAAGATAAAACTTTCAGACTATCGTGACAAGTGGCTTATATTATTTTTCTATCCTGCAGACTTTACATTTGTATGTCCAACAGAGCTAGAAGAGATGGCTGACAATTATGATGAGTTTAAAAAGAGTGATGCGGAGATACTTTCTGTAAGTACAGATACAGTATTTGCGCACAAAGCTTGGAAGGATGTCTCTCCAGCTATCAAGAAGATAAACTTCCCGATGGTTGCGGATCCTACTGGCAAAGTGTCTCGTGCGTTTGGAACGTATATTGAGGATGAAGGACTTGCACTTCGTGGGTCGTTCATAATTGACCCTGATGGCATATTGCGTGGCTCAGAGATCAATGATAACAACATCGGAAGAAGTGCTAAAGAGCTACTTAGGAAGCTTCAGGCGGCAAAGTTTGTACGTGAGCATGGAGGCAATGTGTGTCCTGCAAACTGGCATCCGGGAGATGATACTCTTGAGCC
>CAYSEK010000094.1:0-2052 GCA_964430255.1 uncultured Candidatus Saccharibacteria bacterium | reverse complement strand
CGTTGGTGTAAAAATTGGTTTAAAGATCCGAAATCTAAAAAGATTAATGTTAATACTCCAATACCGTTTGAGGATTTACCGCAAAGACCTGGGACGTGGATCTCTTATTCATCTGATCTGAAAAACTGGTCTGGTTGTAGATTGCTTATTCGCTCCAACCACGTAGAGGATGAAAAGACAGGTCCTGGCGCACCTCCGATAAAGACAGATGCCGGGTGGCTTATGATATATCATCATGTAAAAAAAGATGAAAAAGGCAGAATCATATACACAGCCAAGGCGGCTTTGCTAGACTTGAAAGACCCTTCGCGTGTTATTGCTAAAATTCCATATCCTATTTTATTCCCTGAGGCGGAATATGAAACTAAAGGAGATGTAGACAATGTTGTTTTTCCTACTGGTGTTGTTGTTAGAGGTGATGACCTTTTTGTGTATTATGGCACAGCAGACAAGTATTGTGGCTTGGCAACTATTAAGATGAAAGAGATTATAGACGAATTGCTCAAATATCCTAATGGCGACAGCGAAGAAAATGACAAAGTGCAATCACCTTCCCCAGATAAAAAGTGCAGCCCGCCGAAGTCGTCTGATGCAAAGTTGTAGATTTTAAATAAATTTTCAAACCAACTCTTCCCTACTCATAACCTTAATAAAAAGAAAGTCTGTATAATTACAATATCCTCATGTTTCTGGAACCAAACAAATGAACAACTCTTTTCCGCTGTTTACTGACCACAACTACAGCTACTTCACTAAACAAAGTAAATGGTGTATAATCACGCATATGGCAAAAAGAATTACAGGGTTAGATAAGAAAAAGACATCACGCTCAAAAAAGACCAAAAAACGACTTGAAATAAAGCGTGAGATGTTGGCTAAAAAAGCTGGTAAAAAAGGCAGATAGTCCTATTTCTATCATATTATATATAAAAACAAACCACTCATGTTTCGAGTGGTTTGTTTTTATATACAATAAGACCTTAGCACCGCCACAAAACATCTGATATACTTAAATTACTATGAAACATTTAAAAAAGAAAATTGGAAATATCCCGATAGCAACAGTAAGCATTTTTGCAGATAACAAAGACGGTGCGAAAAATATAGTTTTTATACATATGTCTTGGGGTGGTACTTGGGCTTTTGATCTATATATGAAATTCTTTGCTGATGCTGGATACAATTGCCATGCGCTTGATCTACGTGGTCACGGAGAAAGCGGTGGTAGCGTAGAAGGCACAACAATGCAAGACTATGTAGATGATGTACAAACAACTGTAGAAGGACTCAATATACAGAATCCGATAGTCATTGGCCATTCCATGGGAGGATTAATCGCGCTTATGTATAGTGCACAATACAGCTCACCCGCAACAGTGTCACTTGATGGAAGCCCGAGCCTAGAAGTACAAAAAACGAGCGAAGAAAAAACATATCCACCATCCTACACACCACAAGATTCCGGTATGCCAACAAACCCACTAAAAGCAATGGTAGCACTGCCAGATATTTACCCATGGCGTCTTATTAAAATGAAAAAAATGCTTGGGGTAGAATCCGGAGTAGCCCGAAGCGAAAGAAAACGAGGAATATCCATCCCCAAAGAAAAACTAACTCGTCCACTCTTATTCATTGGTGCTGCTAATGGGACCTCGCTTCCGTTTGGTATTGGTATTGATAAAGCACGTGCTCAGGCAAACTTTTATGATGCTCTTATTGTGGAGATAAAAGGAGCAACACACCCAGGACTTCTTATTGGAAAGCACTGGAAAATGTCAGCAGAGTCAATCCTGAAATGGTTTAAAGAAAACAACCTATAATCTATTCTCTTTTGGTATACCTAAAAACCCACAGGCAAACGAGCGACATCGGATGTCGCTCGTTTGTAGATTGTTTAATGTTTTAGTGTATGCTATCATCTCGCCTAGAAGTTACTAGTACTTATATTGCTCTATATAGTTATTCCAAGATATTAACTAAAGCAGAAGGAGCACAACTATGACATGCAGACAACATCGCAATGGAGGTAAATTCCATGGCAGACATACTACT
>CAYSEK010000093.1:0-2103 GCA_964430255.1 uncultured Candidatus Saccharibacteria bacterium | reverse complement strand
AACCCACAAAAAACAAAAATTGCCTTAGCGTTTTTATCCTTTTTTCGCCCCCCAATTTTTCTGAAAAAGGAAAAGGCAATTTTTGTTTTTTGCGGTCGCCAAGCGTAAATTAGGGTTTAAAACTACCACTGCGCTCGGCGCGGGAAAGACTAATCAAAATCTTGCGGATTTTCTTTGAAATAAGTTCGGATTTTATCCAAGAGCCCCAGCAATTATGTGACAATTCAAATGACCGTGAGGGCTTTGCTGAGTGTATATAAGCAAAAAGTCAGTTCGAGTCCGAGACAGGGTCAAATCACAAAAACTATAGAGAAGCTATTTTGAGTTTATAATACTTGTGAGGCCATCCATATATGGCACCAAAACATCTGGTATTTGCACTGACCCATCTTCTTGTTGGTAATTTTCAAGAATTGCTAATAGAACTCTCGTAGTCGCAACAGCTGTTCCATTAAGTGTATGTACATAACCTTTCTTACCTGAAGAATCTTTATACTTAATATTCCATCGGCGAGCTTGAAAATCTGTACAATTTGATACAGAAGTCACCTCTCCATATCCACCAGCTTTTCCAATGAAAGGCATCCATGCCTCGATATCATATTTCTTATAAGCCGGCCCACCAAGGTCTCCTGTGCATATTGATACGACCTGATAAGGTAAACCAAGTGACTTATAAATCTCTTCTTCTATTTTCAACATGTCCTCAAGGAGGCGCTCGCTATCATCTGGGTGTGTGAATTGAAACATCTCTACTTTCTTAAAGAATGGAACCCTGTATAAACCTTTATTAATTTGACCATAACCACCAGTCTCTTTACGAAAACAGTCAGTAACGGCAACTATTTTTATTGGTAGCTGATTTTGTGATACTATTGTGTCTGACATATATCCACCTATAGTTATTTCACTTGTACCTATTAGACTAAGATCTGTATCCTCAATACCAAATATCTGACTCTCTGGACCACGTGGGTTGAAACCTGCACCAATTAAGATCTCATTTTTGGCAATTACTGGTGTAGTCATTGGTGAGAAATCATATTTTTTCGCAATAGTAAGCGCATATTTAACTATAGCCATTTCCAAATCCACAGCAGCATTTTTTAGGAAATAAAATTTTGAACCTGTGACCTTTGCGCCAGCCTTGAAGTCTGCCAAATCTAGATATTCACAAATCTCCAGATGATTTTTTGTTTTAAAATTAAACTTTCGAGGTTCTCCCTCCTTTCTCATGACCTTATTATCTGAATCACTATCACCAACAGGAACTTCAGAAGCTGTTACATTCGGTATTTTTAATGCCTCATTTTTATATTTAATTTCTAAATTTGTATATTGGTCCTTAAGTTGAGCTAAATCTTTCCTTATATCCTTAGCCTCATCAACTAGTAATTGTCTGTCAGTCTCTTGCGTATTTATACCTTTACTTATCTCATTTTTCAGTTGGTTCTTCTCTTCGATTTCTTGTTTTACCTTAATCATTTGATTATACAAATCAATTACTTTATCCACATCTATTTTAATGTTCCGATTTTCTGCATTTTCTTTAACCTTTTGTCTGTTCTCTTTTATATATTTAATGTCTAACATGGTGTTTATTTTATAGATTACTAATATTATCTTATTTTACCTACCTATACCTTTGTATTTTATTGTTGTGCCTATAAACTCATTAGGATCTAAACAATTCTTTCCATCAATAATTATCTCTATATTATTTTCTTTGAGTTTATTAATGTCTATGTTTTTAATTTCAGAATGGTCAGTTACTATTATAATCACATCGGATCTCTTTAACAAGTTATGTATTGTTGATTCGGAATATTCATCAGAATTGTATGGATCGTATGAGTGTATTATTGCTTTTTCAGTGTTTAATTCATTGATTATTCCATAGTATGGGATTCTCGGTCATCATCTATCTCAGCTTTTTATGAGATACCAAGAACTCCAACATGTAAGTTTTTTATCTGTTTCTTTAGTTTCTTTAATTCGTTCTTCAAAAGTGTAACCGTACATAATGACATTGAATTATTTATCTCTCTAGATGTTCGTAAAAATGCATGATCGAAACCTGCCTGTTTTGCATATTCTATAAGA
>CAYSEK010000092.1:0-2214 GCA_964430255.1 uncultured Candidatus Saccharibacteria bacterium | reverse complement strand
TCATTATCTAAAAGGTGGTGGAGGTGGTGCAAAACGCGGTGATTCTTTTATACACACTTCAGCAGCTTCGCCACGATAGCATGTATTTTTATCTTTTGCTCCGTACCCGCTTCCTCTTACCGTAAATGTCTCCACATCGGCATTTTCTATAATCTTGTCATCGTGCCACACATTATTTTTGTCTTTTGAATAAAGTCCGCCAAGTGGTGTAAACGTCGCAATATCCACACCTTCAATGATCTTTGTTTTAGGAGTAATAATATAATTTGCATTTTTTATAAAACAATTTTCTATAATCTCAAATGTTTCCTCGTCAATTTTAATCGGCTCAGGAATAATAATTATTATTTCACTTGTCTTATGAATATACGATGTATTTTTAACAAAATTACATCCAATTGAAAATTCCATTTTGCCCGGAACATACCCATCAAGAAGTTCGCCCATATGATACACACGCTCGGCATCTTCTGAATAACGAGTTTGTCCTTTGTAAATTTTAAATGTCTCAACATCCACGCCCACAAGCTGTGTGCTGTTGTAAAAGATTAGAGTATCATCAGTGATGTAATTATTATTATATTTCTCCTCAATTATATACGCTGTATCAAGATTTAGCCCTTCAAGTTTAACTCCCCTGTGATACACAGATTGGCTGTCTTTAACAAAACCCCCTTCAATAACTACAAATGTTTCAGGACTGATGTTTGATATCCTGTTTTTACCAAAATACAGCCCGTTGACGTCTTTTGCATACCCAAGAGAAAGAGAATTAAAGCTCGCCACATCCGCTTGCGTAATTTTTACAATACCCAACTCTATCATTCCCCCAAGCTCCGGCTTTGTATCACGAAACCAGACATTAACATCATCTCTGAAGTAGTTTGAGCCGAGTGAGATCAATTCTCCTTTTTCAGCAATGAGTATTGGCTTCAGAGACTTACTTAAATCATAGAGAGATGTTGAATCTTTACTGAATTGAGAATCTATAAATGTAAAAGTTTCAGGGTCTGCTCCTTTAAGAACACTCCCTTTATAATACACGTTATTTTTATCTTTTGAGAAAGCGCTATAACCATCTTTTTGATACGGATGTGGCAAAAAAGAGAAAGTGTCGGGATCAGAACCTTTAATTTTTTTATTTTCATAATACAAGAAGTTTGCATCTCCGGTAAATCCAGCCTCCAGAAGCCTAAAAGTTTCAGGGTCTAATCCTTTAAGTTTCTCTTTTTTGTAGTACACAGCATTTTTATCTTTTGTGTATGTGTTGCTCATTATCTCAAAAGTACTCCCGTCAACCCCTTTTAATTTCTCTACAGTCCCTTTGTCCGTAAAATACACAAAATTCCTATCTCTACTATATTCATTATCCAAAAATTCAAATGTCGCGGGGTCTGACCCTTCAAGTCTTTGCCCTTGATAATATACAGAATCTTTATCTTGTATAAACAACCAACGCAATATCACAAAAGTATTCGGATCTACTCCCTCAACTCTTTTTCCTCTCTCATATAAATAATCTTTATCTCTTGTAAACGTATAAGATGAATCTTGTTTCGTCATTGATGTTTTTTTCTCAAAAAGAAATATCTCAAAAGTATCCACATCGGCACCCTCTATCAAAGAAGGTCCTGCTGATGTCGAGCTTTTTTTTCTCAAAGAGGGTGGGCTTGGCGAATCAGCAACACGAACCCCGCTATAGTACACATACTCGCCATCAGTCATGTAGCTTCTGCATAAATAATAATTCAAATTGAAATTATCTTTACTCTCATACGCCTCGTCGGGACATCCTTTTATTTTTATATACTTCATCTCTTCCGTAACCTTCTCCGCGGACACTCCGTTATATTCCTTATATTGATGCTTATCGCCAAGCACTGCAAAACCGACAGTTATAAAAATAATCGCCATGATACCCAAAACTAAAATTTTACCGAATTTTGTCATAAACTATAATTTGCAATATACCATTTTTTTGATAAATTAAGAACTACTATGGATAATAAAAATATTACAAACTGGATGCGCTATTCCGTCACTTTTCGGATCGCTATCATTGGTGTGTTGGCATTATTATTATTGATTCCTGTAGGAAAGAAAGGGGTCAAAATAGAGGGGTAGTTACTCCAACTAACAATTGTTTTATGGTAATCTAGTATTTATATATTAAAAATGATCATTCGAGATTTTGAAGAAAAAGATAAACAAGCA
>CAYSEK010000091.1:0-2246 GCA_964430255.1 uncultured Candidatus Saccharibacteria bacterium | reverse complement strand
ATGAGACGTATTCTCGATAAATTTATAGATTCATATTTTCTTGTTATTTTGGCATCCTTACTTTTGGGTGTTATTTTTTCAGGTCAAACTGTATTTCTGGCGCAATACAGTACTCTGTTTCTCGGAGCGATATTTTTTTTGAGTGCTCTCAAAATAGACCTTAAAGAAGTCGTAAAATATCTTGATGACAAAAAGATGATAGTCGTGGCAAATATTTTTATGCTCGTTGTTTTGCCTATTGCTGTCTATTATCTGACATCTGCAATTTTCCCGAGCATTGCCTTGCCTTTTCTCATACTTGCTGTTATGCCCACGGGTATGACAGCTCCTCTTTTGGCGGAGGTTGTAGGAGGCAAGCAGAGTCTTGCTTTAATATTTACTATTTCAACATCACTACTTGCTCCGATAACAGTACCGGCGGTGATTAAACTTGTTGGAGGTGCAGATGTTGCGGTAAGTTTCTTTGATATGTTTATCTCTCTAGCAAAGGTTATTTTCATTCCTTTTATTCTTGCTAATGTTGTGAAATATTTTTGGGTTGGTATAGTAGAAAAGATATCATACACATTTAAATCAATATCTGTGATATTTTTAGCACTTCTTGTTATAGGGATAGTTGCGAAACAGGCAGATCGATAATTGATGGATTGCTTGGTGGTGAGTCGTTTTTGTATCTTGTTTTGCTGCTTATCTTTTTTTTGGTATTTTGCATATTTTGCGGGATTTTGGAGAAAGAAGACAGAGCGCATAACAATAACAGTATGTTTAATATATATGAATTTCACTCTCGCTATTTATCTAGTGGATCAATTTTTTGAAGATCCATATATTGTTGTTCCTGTGGTTTTGTCGGTACTTCCATGGTCAATTCTTCTGATTCCGTTTAGATACTTGAGTACAAAGTTTCTATGGTAGCGACCATTGTGTTTCAGGGTGCGCGTGGTAGAGTATAGTATAAAGGCGTGGCTGTTTAGGGTATATCTTGATGAAATTATAGTTATAAATTAATTAAAATAAATATGACAGAAGCTCCAAAAAAAGATATTGATACTGATTCAGAAAATCCTGAACGCAATACAGCAATGAAAGAAGCATTTTTAATCGCTGAGGTGAATGATCTTCGTGAAAAAGTAATAAAGTCTATTGAAGAAGGCGATTTTGAATCTGCAAAATTATTACGTAGAGATATTGCGCAACATTTGGATAGAGATAAGGAAAGCGGGGCTATGTCACAAAAAGCCATAAATACTTTTTTAAAAGATTGGAAAGATTTAATGCCTGCCGAAGACACAGATAGTAAATCAAAAGAAAGTGATGAAGTGCGTGGCGAAGAAGAAACTCATTTTGAAGAAAAGAAGAAAAGTAGTGAAGTATTAGCTGAAAGAGAAAAGAGCGACAAAGAAAAAGCAGAACGTCTCAGCAGGGAAATAAGAGAATCCGAGACATTTAAAGAATCTGGTGTATCTCTTGATGAGTTGAAAAAAGTTGAAGGATTTGAAGTGCTCTCGCATGGTCAGCGTCTTTTGATTGCGGAAAATTTGAAACAGCTGACGTTGGGTAGAGTATACGAAGAAGCTAGTGGAAAACACAAGGAGATTACGGCAAAAGGTGGATTTTTAGGAAGGGTGTGGCAGAGTGTCAGTAAAAAATATCAGATAGCAAAATTAGAAAAATCTACAGCAGAAGAAATTATTTCAGGTGGTATGAAAGTGCATTCCGAGGCGCTTGATCAACTTATCAAAAGGGCGGGAGATGGTCCTGATGTTGAGGTTAGTAAGGATGGGAGACTCGAAATACTTTATGTTTCTGGTATGGAAGATATAACTCCGGAACAAAAAGAGAGTGTTGAAAATTTCAATCAAGTTGCTTCTAATTTTAGTAAAATGCCAGAGGAATGGCGTTATAAAACAGCGGGTAAAAAAGAACAGGAAGAGTATAAAAAGTTGCGGAGACAGTATGAAAAAGCAAAAACAGGTGTTCTTGAAATAAAGAGTAGCGAGGTTGGAGATCAAAACGCGACATTCCATATGAACGATATTGATGCACGTGTGTATAGTGATCAATTTCTTAATACTCATCCGGATGTCGAAGAACAGTTGCAAAATATTACAGATAAAAACGTATGGATGAAAGCGATGGCAAATGTAGTAACAGAACGCGGGATATATTCTGTTGCTGGTTTTCTAACAAGAAGTGTTACTACGAGTTTAATCGGTCTTGCTGGAGCGCCTATCGCTGCCGCTGGT
>CAYSEK010000090.1:0-2282 GCA_964430255.1 uncultured Candidatus Saccharibacteria bacterium | reverse complement strand
TTGTTCCCGGTTCAGAGTTGAATCCAAGAGATTCTTTATAATTATAGATACTGTCAACATAAAAAAGCCCGGGGAATAATATCCCGGGCTTTTGTTTTTAGTTTTTTTATTTTTCAATTTTTCCTTTTTAAATAAGTGGAAGATATCCAAAAATTTCAACCTTTTTCAGCTCGAAGGAGTTGCGTCTTGGCCCAATCTGCCATACAGCTTTTACGTTTTCATTGGCAGGAATATAAGCCCCGTAGGCAGGACAAAACACAGTATAGGTATCTTTTCCGATATGCCGTGGGTCCTGATCTCCAACTAAACATTGAAGTTCAGATTTCAGAAAATGAACAGTAACGAGTCCATCCGGACGAGGTCTTTTGAATATCCCAGTTATTTTAATATATGAAATATCAGATATTTCAGGATTTTCCAAAGGAAACTCATCCACTGGATTTGTCTTCGTTACCACAAACTTAAAATGTTTTGGATCTTTCAATACCACACCAAAAGTGTGAGTAAAAATTAACCCTACATTCAAAGCTTCTTCATGAGCATACTGACAAACAGTACCGGATATTTCAACTTCATCAGTTTCCATATCCAATTCCCCATTTTCATACACAGTGTCATATCCAATACTCAAACGAACACAACTCTGCCCTTCGGAATTGTAAAACTCTTCCTTGTTGAAAATAGGCGTGAGTCCATCGTGTCCATTACACCACTCAACACTACTGGAAATAACCTCATCACCGTTAAGCTTACCATCTCCATCATCCTTCCAGATCTCAAAAAGCATCCCACCACGTGGATCACCCTCACAAAGATCCTCAGAAGGCTCCGAGTAGCTAAGTTTTTGACCCCAACCAAGAGGCGCAGACGGAGGACAAATAGGAGCATGACTTGTTACTAAATCAGGCATTCCATCTTTCGGATTATCATCAGGACCGGTTTGATAATCAAACCCATTCTGACCATCCTCACAAACGATAGGAACAATGAGGGAAGCATAGCTCGTCCCATCGGCACCATCTTTTCCATCAAGAGGTGAAATATCCACCGAAGAATCACCCGTTCCAACCGTTGTTTCCCCTCCACCGCAAGCGACTAAAAAAGAAACCAGTAAAACTAACCAAACATTCTTAAACATCAATATTCTCCTCAATAATTTTAAATTTAGAATCTGTATGCAATCCTAGCAAAAAGATTATAATCCGTCTCAAAATAACTGTTTTTTCTCCTTTCCACAGGCGTGTTAACCGTTAAAGTACTCCCATTGAGCGAAAGATTCGAAGTACCATTTATCTGGTACTCCTTCACTCTCATACTAGAAACTCCGCCTCCCACAAAACCAAAAATTGAATCTGTAATTTTTAGTTTGTAAAAAACTTCCATTTGCAATCCAAGCGCGTCAGAATTATTATTGTCATCATTTTCCACTCTGGGGCCTGCCATAAAAGCTAGGTCCGAAGAAAAATACTTGCCAAATAACAATTGATTTGCGTAACCCTTTCCCCCATTGCTGAATTGATAAGATACAAGATAATCCGACGGATACTTAACCAAACCACCGATACCATAAGTATCATCACTGCCAAGCATCCCGAAAACAAACACTTCTGTCTTCATGCTAAGATGGTTCGTTAAAACACCATCAATGTGATCAATACGATTCAATAACTCTTCATCTATAGCGGTAGGATTAATAACCACAGGAACGATATCAGACTTTTTTGAAAGTTCTCCAAAATCACAGTCTGGTTTTCCGTCCTGATAATTACTCACAACCCTACGACTCCAATCATCACGAGCTTTCTGCTTTGATGCCACTGTCATAGTTGCATCAAAACAATCGCCGACTTCTGGGATCACCAAAAGCCAACCAGGCTCAATATGAGTGCAATCCTTCACGATATAAGAATTTGCTTTGCAAATCTCACGGTATGTTACACCGGGATAGTTTGCCGCGATACTTGATAAATTATCACCACTCTTCACTTTCCATTGACCTGCAAAAGCAGATGAAGAAAATAAAGTAAAGATGATAAAAAACATGTAAAACTGGAACTTACTTGTACTTTTCATGAATATCTCCTCGATATTATGGTTTCAAAAAAAATTGAAAAATTGTCAAAAAACTCTATATTTTTACTCCTTTTCTATCGTTATCAGTTAAATAAAAATAACATCCAAGATAAAATATACACCAATATCAGCATTATGTCAAGATTTCACATTGTGCCATCTGATATCTTGCAATTTGCCTTATTTTACACAAATCTCAATGGCTACAA
>CAYSEK010000089.1:0-2319 GCA_964430255.1 uncultured Candidatus Saccharibacteria bacterium | reverse complement strand
GTGAAGCTCTTGGCAGGAATTGATGGCTATACAAAAACAAAACGCAGCGCAAAATACGCCCTACTCATCATCGCTCTTACTTTTCTTGTGTTCTTTTTTGCGGAGGTGTTCAACAGAAAAAAGATACACCCCATCCAATATATTTTAGTCGGGTTAACGATAGTTTTATTTTACGCATTACTTGTTTCAATTTCAGAAATAGTAGGTTTTGGCTTGGCTTACTTGGTTTCAAGCACCGCAACGATTGGTTTGATAACGCTGTATTCAAAAAGCGTTTTGATAAATACCAGAATGGCACTTACACAAGGTTCCATTCTTGCGTTTCTTTATCTATTTGTATACATAATATTGCAGTTAGAAGACTATGCTTTGCTTATTGGCAGTATATTGTTGTTTTCAATACTAGCAACGGTAATGTATCTATCAAGAAAAGTTGACTGGTACACAGTCGGCAACAATGCGGAAAGAAATTAAACCTGATTGATTACGTGTTTGTGTAAATATCTCAAAAACCGCCGCACTTCGTGTGGCGGTTTTTAGTGGTTTCTTTAATTACTTCGCGTATCCTTCTGCTTCTTCAAATTTGATAGAGAGGAGCTTTGAAATAGCGTCTGCGCCCATTGTGACGCCATAGAGGATTCCAGCTCGTGACATAGTCTCACGGTTGTGTGTGATGACAATAAGCTGTGAATGTGCTGACAGATTCACTATCATTTCACCATATTTTCGTGAATTTGCTTCATCCAGCGCAGCGTCCGTTTCATCGAGAACTAAGAAAGGTGGTGGATTTACCTGAGACACGGCAAAAATAAGCGCAATAGAAGTAAGAGCGCGTTCTCCACCTGAAAGCATCTGTAAACCTTTTATCTTTTTACGAGGCAATGACACGTTGATATCTATCCCCTCCTCTGCTTCTTCTTCCACGTCTGGAACTTCATCGCCAAGTGTTATGTCTGTATCAGAACGCTTTCTCTTTTTCTGCGCAACCACCACGAGCGATGCACCACCCCCGCCAAACATAAGCGCAAAAAATTCCTGAAATTGTTTATTTATCTTTCCAATACCTTCTTTGAATTCAGTATCTAATTTGTCAGTAAGTTCTTTTATGAGTTCTCTTAGAGAGTCTTTGCTTTTTTCAAGATCCAATATTTCCTTCTCCAAAAAACTATCACGCTCCAACACTTCTTCGTATTCTTTCATCACTTCATCACTGCCAGCAAGTCCCTGCTCTTCCAGTTTTATTTTTATTTTTTCAATATCTCTCCTGCGTTTTTCTTGTTCTTGTCGATCTTCTATTGCTACCTCGTCTTCATTAACAACAAAATTTTCATATAGTGTTATGTCTCGTCCAACAAGCACAACGCCCTCTTTTATTTCTTCCTTAAATGCTGTTTCTTCTTTTATTAGTTGCTCTTGTTCATTTTTTATACGACTAACCACAGCAGAAAGTTCACTCTTGCGTGCCATCATCTCAAACACAGCCTTCTCAAGGTCTCTTGAAGAATCCTTTTCTTTTTCTATTTCTTGCTTCAAATTCTCGTACACACCTTCAAATTCTCTCGCCTTTTGTGTTATGTTTGCAAGCTTTTGCTCAATCTCCTCCTTTTCAGTCTTCATTGTTTCAAGCTCTTTTGTATCTATCTCTACAGGTGCTGAGCTACCACCTCCAATACGTACTAGAAAATCCCCAAGAGCTATTCTGGCTTTTTTAAGTACACCACGCACGCCTTCAACACTGTCTTCTCTTTCCGCTTCGTCAATGAACTTCTCCAACTCTCCTGTAATCATTTTTACATCTTTATATGCTACAATTTCCACTTCAGGTTTTTCTTCGCTCAGTTTTTTTATACGTCGTTCCTCGTACTCTATCATCCCTTCAATTCGTCCCACCGCGCGCGACAATTCATCTTTCTCCCTACGCGTCTCGCTTATATTTCTTTCGATAGCAACGATTTCATCTGCTTTTGGATTATCCCCTTCCTGCTTTGAAAGTTCTTCTTTCGCATGCTCAAGCTTCTCTTCTGTGTCTCTCAATCCTTGGAGTGGTGTGCGCAACTGCTCTGAAAGATTCTTTCTGCGATGTTTCAAATACACATCTTCGCGTTTTAAATACTCAGAATAAAACCCTTTTAGGTCTTCCCTCATCTCTTTTGCTTTCTCTATCTTCTCGACACTCTTTTTTAAAAAACGAATATGCGGAGCAATCTCACGACGAAGTGATTCTATCTGCTTCAGATTTTCTTCAGTCTTTACGAGCTTCTTTTCACTCTCATCTATCTTCCATTTATATATCTTCAGACCAAGCGCTTCCTCTATCAT
>CAYSEK010000088.1:0-2327 GCA_964430255.1 uncultured Candidatus Saccharibacteria bacterium | reverse complement strand
TCAATATATTTGCAAAACATCGATAAAAAGTGCATCATTATCCAATGAATTACGAATCCCTACACAACCACACAACAACATCCGATGGAGTGCAAAACCATCTTGAAGTTCTTGAAACTGCTGAGAAAAACGGGTTCAGCGTGGTGGCATTTACAGACCACGATACACTTCCAGATGAGCAGGATATGGAAAAATTAAGATCATACACAGGACCCGTAAAATGGCTTGTTGGATGTGAAATCTCTTCAGGACTGCCGAAAGAGCTTGGCGGTGGACCAACAGGAATGTTCCATATCCTCGGGCTTTTTATAGACCCATTCAACTCTGAACTAAAAGAGCATTCAAGATTGGCAGTCAAAGCACGAATAGAACGTATGGAAAGCATTGTTGAAAATCTAAAAGATCTCGGGTTTATTATCTCCGTAGAAGACTGCCTTAAAGCATCAAGTGGAGAAGCTGTTGGAAGACCACATATCGTAAAAGCACTTCTTGAGTATGAAGGGAACGTTACGCTCATTGAAAAACTACGAAAAGAAATGGAGGGAGCATCAAAAAATGACGTGATTCTTAAAAAGAAATATGACTCAATGATGAAACAAGCTGAAAAAATAGGAGCTACTGCATACCCTTATGGATTATTCCTGTCTGATGATTCATTTATAAAAGGAAAATATATTGGCTATCTTTATTCAACCGACATGGATAAAAGTGTTGAGCTTATCAGAAACGCAGGTGGTATCGCAATCCTTGCACACTGGGGAACAATAAAACACAAAATAGACATTGCGATGCTGGAACAATTCCTCAAAGAAAAACGTCTTGACGGAGTGGAAGTTGCAAGTGGATTTAGCACGGATAATATAGATAACGTAAAACAACTCAAAAAACTTGCTGACAAAACGGGAGTTCTGCAAACTATCGGGATTGACTCCCACAGACCGGAAGATTTTGCAAACTTTGCAAACGCGAAAGAACTTGCCAAGCAAACCAAAGGAATAACGCAAAATATTATTGAGCGTATACACCCACCACTAAAATGGAGTAATTATGAAAATCCTATCAATTGAAACGAGTTGTGACGAAACAGCGATAAGTATTATAGAAGCATCTGGGAGTATGCCTGATGTTAAATTTAATGTGCTTGCAAACATAGTCCTATCTCAGGCAAAACTACATGCAGAATACGGAGGTGTTTTTCCCAACCTTGCAAAAAGAGAGCACTCCAAAAACCTAGTTCCCGTACTAAAACAAGCACTTGAAGACGCAAAAATACTTCAAACCGCTCCCCAAGAACAAACTTTAAGTGAAAAAAAATCAACACTCTCCACTCTTTTAGAGCGTGAGCCGGATATGTTAAAACAATTTTTAGAGTTTATTCCAAAAGTTGAAATACCTGATATTGACACCATTGCGGTAACAAAAGGCCCTGGGCTTGAACCGGCACTTTGGGTGGGAGTAAATTTCGCAAAAGCACTGTCGCTTGCATGGGGTATCAACATCACCCCGATCAATCACATGGAGGGTCACATTCTCGCTGCGCTACTAAAAGAGCAAGATGATTCAAAAGTAAAAGTTGCAGATGTCCAATTCCCCGCCATATCTCTACTCATATCAGGAGGACACACAGAGCTTGTACTTATGAAAGATTGGATGGATTATGAGACCATAGGACAAACGCGCGATGATGCTGTCGGTGAAGCATTTGATAAGGTTGCGCGTATGTTGGAGCTTCCGTATCCAGGGGGGCCTGAAATATCAAAACTTGCGGAGCAAGCACCTTATACTGAAAATCCACCATACCCACTCCCCCGACCTATGATTGGCACAGATGATTATGATTTTTCATTTTCTGGACTTAAGACCGCAGTGCTTTACACTGTAAAAAAACTACCACAATTGACACCTAAAACAAAAGAAGCAATTGCGCTTGAATTTGAAACAGCGGTTACTGAAATATTACTCAAAAAAACACTACGTGCAGTAGAAGAATACAGCGCAAAAGCAATAATCATTGGTGGTGGGGTGTCTGCCAACAAACGCATCAGACACGCGTTTGAGAGTGTTGCGAAGAAGATGGATGAACTAGACCTTTTCATCCCTGAGAGCTCCCTATCCACCGATAATGCCCTAATGATAGCCATTGCTGGGTATTTCAGAGCCTCACTAAAGGATGAACAAGTGTCACACGCAGAAAACATACAAGCTGAGGGGAATTTAACACTGTAAACTGCAATCATAATTACACACAAAGACCGGCGCCTACGGCGCCGGTCTTTTTTCGTATGGATGATTTAATACTTTAAATTACTCTTCTTCTGTATCAATAC
>CAYSEK010000087.1:0-2361 GCA_964430255.1 uncultured Candidatus Saccharibacteria bacterium | reverse complement strand
CTCTATTATTTCAGTTTTGGCTAGTGTGATACTTAGCGCGCTTGGGGATGCTCGACTTTGTTTTCTTAAGAGCAAAGCGAATTAGAAAACAAGAAGTGTGCTTGTTGTGCGGATGAAGGCGAGGGACGCGACGCAGGCAATGGGTTTTTAATCTACTAAAATAATTTATTTTTTTTGAGCTGTGACCTCTAAAATTTGATGCCAATGATTATGACCTGGTTCGTCATCATAGACGCTAAAGACTCTTGTTGAAATATTTTTAAAATCTTTAAGCATGCCCTTTACCTCTTCTTTTGTAAAACCTCTTATGTTTTCATCGCTTTTGTCAAAAGTCTGCAGAAACAACCATCCATCCTCCTTAAGATTTTGATAAGCAGTATCTATTAATTGTTGTTTATTTTTTAAAAAATGCAGTACATAGTTAGAGTAGACTAAGTCAAAAGGTTTGATTTTTGAGATGTATAGTTTATTTAAATCTACATCTCTGTTTTTATCCACACCCTCACATACCCACCCTTTTCCCTTGAGAGATTCAACATCTTGGAATTTTCCAGCACCTAAGTCAAGTGCTTTCCCGGGGTTTAGAAATTTTTCCTTAATAAAACTTTCTAAATAAATATTCATAATATAAAATGTTATCATAATCCAATATAAAAACAAAGCCGTTATAAATAACGGCTTTGTGGGTCACTTTATCCAACATCCACTGTCTTCTGCTAAAATATCTCCTGTCTCTGCATATGCATAGGCACGACAACCACCGCAAGCATAAAGATAATTGCATGAAGTGCATTTGCCTTTTAGGTTGTACCTAAGAGCTCTTGCAACCTTGAACATCTCCGAATTCTCCCAGATGTTTTTGAGGCTGTTTCTTCTTAAGCTACCACAGTAGATTGGAAGGTAGGGGCAGTATGATATCGTTCCGTCCTGCATTAAATAGAAACTATTGACTCCTATAGCACAACCGCCAATTACATCACCATTTAATTTTTGAGTACGTTCAGCTTTTAGCCGAGCTCCTTCATTAAATGTTATCTGACAAAAATAGTCAGCTGATGCGACGTGCATGCCAATGGATTTGCCATAAGCGATAGCTTCACCGAGTACAGTTTTTAGTTCACTGCTACTTAATCGAGTGACCTTACCACCTGGAGTTGCATTCCCGCTAGGGATGATACGACGCATATAAGCACCACTTAACCCTAATTCCTTTGTCAGATCGACGAACTCTTTTACTCGATCCATTGTTTCTTTGCAAATAGTCATTCTGATGTCTACTTGCAATCCCACTTTTTTAAGTGACTCTATTGCCCTCATTGTTTTATCAAAAGTGCCTTCGCCTCTGATGTAATCATGAGTTTTAGCATCAGGGCCATCAACGCTTATTTGAACATTTGTCAGGTAAAATGCCAATTTAGTAGCAATTTCATCAGTTATTAAAGTTCCATTTGTTGAAAGCACTAGTCGCTTAAATTTCCCTTTTGAGTATTTCAGAATATCCCAAATATGACGGGCTAGTAATGGTTCTCCTCCTGCAAGAGAAAGTGTATGTGTGTTGAAGTCCACAATCTGGTCAATTACCGACACAATTTCGTCAGCGTTGAGGTCATGCTTCGGACTTGATGTTGTGCTTTTTTCTCTACAGTGAGCGCAGTCTAAATTACACACAGATGTGACGTCCCATTGGACATAATCAAGTTGTGGCATTATATTGCTCCTTAATTGAGTTTAGTTAAAGAAGAAAGGGCTACGTAAATATGCGTAGCCCTTTTATTGTTATACACCACCAGTTTCACACAGACAACACTCCGAGCAGATAGTACAAGTTGGACCTGTAATTTCTATTGCTCTGTTGCCAAGTTCTATATCAAATGTAGTTGGGTCAAGTTTCAAATCCTTGACGTATAACATACCGTCAGGAACTCGCTTTTCTTGCATGTTGTGAAAATCGTTCATTTGAATCACCTCTTTTGGATTTGTGATAAAAGATTGTTTTTCGTTAGGTTTTGATTTTTTAAAGTTCAAAACTACCTATTTTTAGTATATGGACATACTTAGATCTTGTCAAGCCTTGTTGAGTGTATTCAGTGTGTTAATTAAATACTTGTATTGATTATACCGTCACACATTGCAAAATAACGTCATTGTAATATACTGAAAATACAGATATATACTTGAAGATATGGGTGATAGATATAGAAAATACGTAAACAAAAGAGCAATTAAAATGCCAATGAAAATTGGCAGTAGTATGAGTGGTAGTGTAGATAGTGTGACTGACAGAAAATTGAGAGAAATTATTACAAATACCGAACATTTAGCTTTACTTTTAGCTCCGATTTTAGCTTTAATTTCATATTT
>CAYSEK010000086.1:0-2438 GCA_964430255.1 uncultured Candidatus Saccharibacteria bacterium | reverse complement strand
TTGTAACTCAAAGTAAGAAGATTAAATTTTATAATAATGACAACAACAGAAAAAACAGGTGATAAAACCATAATAGAGAAAATGTTTGACGCAGGTGCGCATTTTGGCTATTCAAAATCAAAAAGGCATCCAACCATGAAATCCCTTATCTTCGGTACGAAGAATAAGGTAGAGATAATTGACTTAGAGAAAACTGATGAATATTTAGAGAGAGCTCTAGAGTTCGTTGCTTCTTTGGCTAGCGAAGGGAAACAAATTCTCTTTGTGGGTTCAAAAAATGAAGCACGAGAAGCTGTTAAAGCTGGCGCAGATGCTATTGGTATGCCGTACGTATTCAACCGATGGATCGGTGGAACTATCACAAATTTTTCTGAGATCAAAAAACGCATAGCTCGTCTTGAAGACCTTACCTTAAAAAGAGAAAAAGGAGAGCTCGGAATGTATACAAAAAAAGAGCGTCTTCTTATTGATCGTGAAATTGAAGGTCTGGAAAGACATTTTGGAGGTTTGCTTCCAATGAAGCACAAACCAGCGGCTATCTTTGTTATTGACTCAAAGCATGAAAAAATAGCAGTTAAAGAAGCAAAGTGTTCTGGTATTCCAGTTATTAGTCTGTCAGGTTCTGATTGTAATATAAAAGAAATTGAACATCCTATTCCTGCTAATGACGCATCTCGCTTGAGTGTTACATTTTTTATAAACAAGATAGTGGATGCTTATAGTAAAGCAAAGATTGCTCAGCCTGAAGTGACACCTGAAGTAAAGAAATAAATTATTATTTTATAATCTAGGCAGTACTCTGTTTAGATTATATTTTTTTGAATAAATACTATGGAAATAACAACAGAGACAATCAAAAAATTACGAGATCAGACAGGTATTTCTGTTATGCAGTGCAAGAAAGCGCTTGAAGAAGCAGAGGGAGATATGGACAAGGCTCTAGTGATACTAAAAAAGAAAAGTGCTGCAATTGCTTCCAAAAAAGCAGATAGAGAACTTGGTTCTGGGACTATCGCCGCTTATATCCATGCTGGTGGTAGCGTTGGTACTATGGTAGAGCTTTCTTGTGAGACGGATTTTGTATCAAAAAATGATGAGTTTAAAAAACTTGCACATGATATAGCAATGCATATCGCCGCAACAAACCCTGAGTTTTTGTCACAAGGTGATATTTCAGAGGAAGACAAAAAGAAAGTAACGGAGGTTTTCACAAAGGAAATAGAAGAATCAGAAAAACCCGAAGACATAAAGCAGAAAATACTTGAAGGTAAATTGTCTGCATACTTCAACGAGATGACTCTTCTTGAGCAGAAATTTATCAAGAATCCTGACGTTACAATAAAGGGTCTTCTTGAAGAGGCGACTCAGAAGTTTGGAGAACGCACCGAAATAACAAACTTTACAAGGTTTGCGGTGTAAGTTGGGTATATTTATATGCTTACTATATACATTTTAATTGGTTCTTTTTTTATTTCTTTGTGTGTCGTTGCTTCAATGCTCGCATACAAGATGTTTAAGGTAGACAAAGAACTTGATGTAGTGTCTGGGTATGATGTGCACAAGATCGTTTCTGTTCACACAAAAAGCGCTCTAAAAAAGACATCAAAAGAAGGTGTGAAGATATTGAGGTTTCTTTTTGTGGTAATTTCTATAAAAGCGAGACCAGTTCTTAAAAGGATTAAAAAAATATTAATAAATCAGTATAATGATTTTTTTGATTCAGTTAATGGTAAGGAAGAAATAAAAGAAAAAGGTGCAGCTTCCTTTTTCCTAAAGACAGTCGCGCAACACAAGAAAGAGATCAAGAAAATAAAGTAATTAAATAATTTGAAATTATCGTTAGTTTAATGTAGAATAGTTCAAGTCGCCAGCATAGCCTTGCCCGAATGCAACGCGTAGCGTTGTGGGCGGGTCAGTTGGTACTCTCGTCCGAATGGATTCATTTGGGTGGGGAGCAGGGTTTTTAAACATGTTTACTGTATATGTATTAAAAGATGAGAATGGGGAGTTGTATAAGGGCATGACGAATAACATGGAAAGAAGGTTGCGGGAACATCGGTCTGGTTATACAAAAACAACCAAGAAAATGAAGGATGTTAAGGTTGTATATACTGAAAAATATGATACATTTACTGAAGCTCGTAAGCGGGAATTATATTTTAAGTCTGCGGCGGGTAGGAGGTATTTAAAATCAAAGGCGTTATAATAAATTACGCCAGCATAGCTCAGTTGGTAGAGCAGGGCTTTTGTAAAGCTCAGGTCAGGGGTTCGAATCCTCTTGCTGGCTCCATAAGTAAAAATCGTACACTTTTGTGTACGATTTTTACTTATGGAGCCAGCATAGGAAGTGCATTTCTGCACTTCCGTGAGGATTTGAACGGTGTAGTGATTAGTCCTGAAAAAACCGTACCACCACCCGCGAACGCATTTGTGATAAA
>CAYSEK010000085.1:0-2464 GCA_964430255.1 uncultured Candidatus Saccharibacteria bacterium | reverse complement strand
AGTTACACAGTATATACAAAAGAAAAATAGTGTCAAGTAAAAACCTGACACTATTTCCTTTTTTGATTACAAATACCCTAGATTCTGTATATTTTAATGCTTACTTGAAGCAATGTCATTTTTAACCTTTTCTATGTACTGACTTGCTGCGTCCCTTCCGCCAAGACCAAAAGCAAGACCTCCTGAAAGTGCGAGCATTGCTACAATACCTGTAAAGAGTGTGTACATGAACTGTGGAGCAATACCAAGCTGTGAAAGTGCAATAAGAATTGCAAATATCCAGATAGAATATCTTGTTATAGCACCCAGTAAGTTAGCAGCTCTGATCTCAGCTGCTTTTGCACTGCCAACAACAACTTTCTGCATAGCATCAGCGATAACTGCTGATATAAGCAAAATCAGAACAGCTGCAATCACTTGAGGTAGATACCCTAAAACAACTTCTTGTAGGAAAATATTTACCTGAGTAAGCCCCAGAACATCAAAAGCTGCAACAAGGAATACGATGATAACAAACCATTTTATCAAACCACCAAGGAAAGCACCTGAGTTAAGACTAAAACCTGCTCTTGATAGTACTTCTTCAACACGTGCCCCAGCAAGCACTTTATCAAATTTCATAGATTTGATAACTTGCTCAACAACCCTACCTATCAATACTCCAACTGCCCAGCCTGCAACAAAAATCACAAGTGCAACAATTATTTTTGGTAAGAACTGCAATGCGCCAGAACCAACTGTTTGAAAAGACTCACCCAACCCAACACCCCATGCTTGTATTAAACTATCATTCATAATGAATTAAAAATTAAAAACTAATATAATAATCTGCCAACAGTACCACACGACAACATTGGTACAAGTAAGCAGTTTTGCAATAAAACCTTAAAACTTAGGTTGCTATAATAATAACACTATTTCATACACAGATATAGATTATGTGTGGATAACAAACCAAAAAAAACACAAAAAAAGGCAAAAGCGTCGCTTTTGCCCTTTTTTTGTGTTTTTTTGCTAATTTCCCGTGACTACACCCCTATTTTATTCAATATTTTTGTATGAGGATAATCCAATATATCTCTTATAAACTTATCATAAACGCTCAATCTGTATTTAAAATCCTGCGTCTCAAGAGATGTATACACTAGCTCCTTCCCTACTTCAGACTCTATAATACTAAGCACTGCAGATATTGCACCTTTTTTTAACTTATCGCCAACTATCAACATGTCAACACGACTGTCTGGATTTTGAATAAAAGCACCAGAGACAATAATCAACTTCATATTTCCACAACGCTTCAATCTGTCTGAAATATCTTTACTACCTAATGGTTCAGTGTTCACCAAAAGTTCGTGTATCGACTGTAATAATGGAAAATCTTTACTCAACTGCCACCCTGAAACTCTTTTCTTGGTTGGCTTTTTACTCTTTGCCTTTGCCGGCACTTCTTTGAAGAAACTCCTTTTGTTTATAAAACCAACCTTACTCAACATAGAAAGCTCTTTTCTTGTTACAGGTGCAGCTACTTTGCTTTTTTTAACAACATCGCTATTTTCAAAAGCATCTTCAGAGTTAAGCAAGAAAAGTCGCATTATCTTTACCCGCGCCGGGCTTCCAAATAATTTTCCTAAAATATCCATAATTAAGCATTATAGCACCATATAAGTATTCTTAAAAGCAAAAAATATTCAATAAATTGAATATTTTTTGCTTTTAAGAATTTAAAGGTTAGTTACTATTTAAGTGTAACTGTTCCTCCCGCTTCTTCTATTGCTTTCTTAAGCTCTTCTGCTTCTTCTTTTTTCATTCCTTCTTTAAGCATCTCAGGAGCTCCGTCCACAAGATCTTTTGCCTCTTTAAGACCAAGACCAAGTGCAGCTTTTACAGCTTTGATAACCTGTATTTTCTTGTCCCCTGCGGCTGTAAGTTCCACGTCAAAAGAGGTCTTCTCCTCTTCCGCTTCCCCAGCACCTGCGGCACCTGCTACGGCGACAGCTGCTGCGGATACTCCAAATTTCTTCTCAAGAAGTTTCACTAGCTCGTGCAAATCAAGCACGCTCATAGTTTCAATACCCTCAACAAGAGATTTAAATTTTGCAGGAACTTCTACGTCCTCACCTGCTTCTTCCTTTACCTCCTCCTTAGGGGCTTCCTCTTTTTTCTCCTCAACAGGAGCTTCCTTTTTTGCCTCTTCAGTTTTTACTTCTTCTGCGGGGGCTTCTGTAGTCTCCTCTACTTTTTTTTCTTCATCTGCCATGATAATTTTAAATTTTAATTTTAATAAAAACTAAGCTTCTTTACTTTGAGCAATCTGATCCAAAACAACAGCAAAACGTTGTATTGGTGAATTGATAAGATTTACAAACTGACCATACAACACTGGTGTTTCTGGAATACTTGCGATTTCCATCATTTCCTCCTTGTTCATGTATTTGCCTTCAAATACACCACCTAGAATGGA
>CAYSEK010000084.1:0-2514 GCA_964430255.1 uncultured Candidatus Saccharibacteria bacterium | reverse complement strand
TCGTCTACGTTTCCGTCTATAGATGGAATCTTCATAAGCTTTTTAGAAAGCGCTACTATTTGTTTTTGAGTTGTTATTTTTTTCATAAATTATAATAATTACTTACACTACACCGCTGATAAAAAACAAAAAACGACTACTTGGAGTCGTTTGCTAAAGTTTAAATTTTTCCCGCTAACTTATTTTATATAAACACAAACAAACAACTTCGATATGATGTATCGAATCGGCGACGAGAAATTCTCTGTATATTTGTCGTTGTTGTCATTATTATTATTATAGCGAAACATATACATACGTCAAATCACACCATCTCATTTTAGTCTGAATACTCTACTTTACAGGACACCTATTCCCCCATGAAACCATGACTTTGTTGTTTCCAGAGCCTGTAATACAAACCATGCTTTGCAAGAAGTTCTCTGTGCGTTCCTTCTTCTGATATTACACCATTTTCAAACACGATAATACGATCCATTTTCACGATAGTACTCAAGCGATGAGCAATAACAAGTGTAGTGCGGCCCTTCATAAGATTATCAAATGCCTTCTGGATATGATGCTCACTAATAGAATCAAGAGAGCTTGTTGCCTCGTCAAAAATAATAATTGGTGCATCCTTCAACATAGCACGTGCAATCGCTACACGCTGGCGCTCACCACCGGAGAGCTTAATACCACGCTCTCCAACAAGAGTGTCGTACCCTTTCGGAAAGCTGGCAATGAACTTATGCGCGTGCGCGCTTTTCGCGGCACTTATAACACTCTCATCACTGCAGTCAGCACATGAGTACGCAATGTTTTCTTTTAAAGTGCGGTGGAAAAGCACCGGATCCTGTGGTACATATGATATATTTGAGCGTAAATCATTTTGTGTAATATGTGTGATATTTTGACCATCAATTTCAATCTCCCCTTTCTGCACGTCAGCAAAACGCAACAACAATTTTGTAATGGTTGTTTTCCCCGCGCCGGACGGGCCAACAAAACCAACCCTCTCCCCAGGCTTAATATCCAAAGAAAAATCTTTAAACACTTCTTCATCAGCGCCATACGAAAAAGATATATTATTAATCTTGATATGTCCTTTGTTTATCTTGCATTTTTCAGGACTAGAAATATCACGCACGGCAGGAAGTTCTTCAAAAATATCCACCATTTCTTTTGCCTCAGCAAAAGCACTCATCATACGAGTAAAGTTCCTACCAATATTCCACACCGTCTGAAATGTACTAAATATATATATCTGCATAAGCATAATTGTACCAGCAGAAACAATCCCTTTTGTCCAAAGCAAAATAACTGCGTACATTCCCACGAATTCAAAAACTCCAATAAAATACCCTTGAAATGTCATTTGTAAATTATTAAAATTCCATGCCTGTCTTCTGTATTTTTCTTCTTCTTTTGTTGTGTCAGCAAAAAGTAATAATTCTTTCTTTTGCGAAGCGAACATTTTTACATTTAATATATTTGTAATAACATCTGAAAGAACGCCAGTTACTTTTGAATTTGCTTCGGCTTCCTTGAGATCTTTTTTTATTTTCTTTTTAACAAAAAAAGAGGTTACTGCAATATAAAAAATGAGCCATATTAAAAATATACCTGCCAGTGGCGGTGACACCCACAATAAAACACCAAACGCAAAGATGAGTTTCAACCCTCCAAACCATACAGTGAATACAAATTGATCATAAATCATCTCAAACGCACCTACATATCGCTTCATGCGCGCAACCAATGAACCGCTAAAGTTATTTGAAAAGAACGCATAAGAGTGAACCTGTAATCTGTTGAAAGCATCGTCGGTGACATCTTTAAGGCAATGAGACTGAGAATACGTTATTGCATAATCAGCTACGCGATAAAATAGATTATTCGTAAAAATAACCACACCTAGAAATAAAAGCAGTAGCATCAGCTCACCGCTAACCAAGGAAGGAGTACTGGCACCTGAAACTATATCAACGATCTCTTTATACAAAAGAGGCAAAAAGATATCTGACCCAACAATAGCAACAAAATAAGCAACAAAAACAAGCAAAGTACTTTTCTTATACCTCTTTATATGTGGCCAATAATATTTAAATATAAGTTTTATGTCCATGAAAACAACGTAATGGTCAGCAATATGACTGACTGCAATAAAGATAACACGTAAACACCCTTGCTGTACACAGTATAATTTTACATAAAAACATCAATGGACTAATCCATTAGTGTTTTCGTTTGAAGGAAAGGTCTGACCACTTTCTTCCCACAACATCGAGAATTAACTCCGTATTTAACTCCAGAGTTAAATACGGAGTTAATGGTGTATAATAACAAGCACAACGGTTCCACAAAAGCATGAACGCGCAAATAGAAATTAATAACATAGAATTATATTTTGACCCTAAAGTGGATTCTGAGATTGAGATAACAGAGAGAGTGCTAAGCGCTTACGAGAAAAATAGAATTTTTTTTTGATTATTCTTTAACAAACAAACACTCTATTCATATTATTTACAGCAG
>CAYSEK010000083.1:0-2548 GCA_964430255.1 uncultured Candidatus Saccharibacteria bacterium | reverse complement strand
CAAAAACTCATCTATTGCTTTAAAAAGTGCATCCATCTCTTTCGAAGTGCCAATAGATATACGGAGAAAATCAGATAAATCATTCTCCTTCGGAAAATACCTAATCAGTATTTTCTTTTCTTTTAATTTTTCTTCCCACTTGGAAGTGGTTAGGCTCCCAAGTGGAATTCTGACAAGAACAAAATTAGTCTGGGATGGAAGTACTTCAAAACCTCTGTCGGATAGACGTTTTGAAGTACTTTCTTTTTCTTTCTTTATTAAATCTATTGAGTCTTTAAATTTATCCCAATTGTCCAACACACTTATGGCTGCTGCTTGTGACAATGTATTAACATTGTAAGTTGTCCGAACTTTATTTAAACAATCAATGACACCTTCGGAAGAAAAACCAAGAGATATCCTAAGTCCAGCCAATGATTTAGATTTTGAAAAAGTTCTTGTGATTATTAAATTTGGATACTTTTTAAGAAGGCGGAAAGCATCGTCTTCAGCAAACTCTGCATACGCTTCGTCAACAACAACAATCTTCTCAAATCTTTTTAGTAATTCTTCTATTTTATCAATTGGAATAAGGTGCCCTGTTGGTGCGTTAGGATTCACTATGATAATCAACTTTGGTTCAGTTTTTATTAAATCGTCTATCGGCAGTTCATTTTTTTCAAGAAACGGCACTTCAACAAGCGTGCCATTTTGAACTTGCGCAAGTTCTCTGTATAAAGTAAAAGTTGGAGAAGGGACTGCAATACGATCTCCGGGGTCAATGATTGTATTAAAAATTGTTAAAAGAAGAGAAGACGAACCATTCTCCACTATGATCTGATTCACAGGCAAGTTAAAAACACGAGAGGCTGCCTTGCGTACACCCGAAGCACTTTCATCTGGATAAAATCTCAAATCCCCACTTACTGCTTTTTTAATAGCATCGAGCACAAATTCTGGGGTCGGGAATGAATTCTCATTTGCATTTAGTCTAATAAGGTTTGGGTCATCCATCTGCTCTCCCGCAGTGTACCCCTTCATATTTATAACACTTCTTTTAAAGCACTCTTCTTTTTTCATAATAATTAATATTCTAAATCTTTATTTATTACTCTATTATTTCATAATTAGAAAAAAAACACACCAATGCACAATTACGCACTGGTGTGTTGGGAGGAATCACTTTTCCTCCATCTTCATGGTTTTATTTGGATATGAACCTAAAAACTGCATCCCGCGCAGAGATATACCCATTTTTTTGAAGTTACTGCATGCCTTTTCGATATTATCATCATCGATATGACCTTCAACTTCAATAAGAAAAGTATATTCCCAACGTTTCCCAAAAATGGAAATCGGATAAACAATAAGCAGGTTTATACCCTCACAGGCAAAAACACTTAAAGTCTTAACAAGAGCACCAGATTGAGACTGTTCAAGATTTATCAAAAAACAAGTCTTGTCATTGCCTGTCCGTTCGGCATGTTCCTTGCCGAGTACCCAAAATCTTGTTGCTGAATTTAGATGATTAGTAACAGTACCCTCTTTAATTAACTTCATCTTATGATTGGTTATAGCTTCCATGGAGGCGAGCGCCGCAAGATTTTTACTGTGACTTGCTTCTTCAGCTGCAACTCCTGTTGAACTACGCGTCTCAACGATAATACCATCCGCTTCAATGTCTGCGATAACAGAACTGCATTGTCCTATTGCTGATGGATGAGAAATAATTTTCTTAACATCGTTAATATCGCCAGTCTTACTTGCAAGATAAAGTTCTATAGGAAGAACAACTTCGCCTTGGATTTTAAGGCCTAAATAACTCTCCTCATTTTCCAAAGCACGAGCAGTTTCAGGAACAATGCCATCAAGAACATTCTCAATTGCAACAATTCCTAAACTTACTTGTTTCTTACCAACTTTTTCGCATATTTTAGTATGCGAAACACATCCTTCAGGTTCAATCTCTACATCAATGTCCTTAAAATATCGAATCATAGCCTGATAACCGAAGGTGGATTTGTCCCTACCGAGATATGCAACTTTAATACTCATGTTCTATACTCCTTTTTTAATAGCAATACAATGATAACCCTTCTTGTGTTTTCGTAAAATGATACAATTATTGTCATTTACAAAATAAGTGTTAATAATCTCATTAAAGTATCCTTTGTTCTATATTTTTAAATAAGACTAAGTATAATGTATAATCATCTCAAATATTATTATAAAAGAACTATTTTTAATGTACCAGCGCATGCTAATCTTGTCAAGAAAAATTAGAACTCGTCGGGTACACATTACAAATATACATTGGCGAAACGCCAAAACAGTGTGAGAATGTTTAAAAAGTTAGGAAACCATAAATATCCACACAGAAAATATAAATTATTCTAACCATCACAAAAATAATTTACATAATATACTTTAAAAAAAGAGAGTCATTAACTATGATATTAACGACTCTCTTGTTACACAAACACAGCAGTATTATGACACAAGGACCCTGAAAATCCTTTTCTTGCCGATTCTAACAATCACTCCCTCTTTGGGAATATTAATATTAGAG
>CAYSEK010000082.1:0-2561 GCA_964430255.1 uncultured Candidatus Saccharibacteria bacterium | reverse complement strand
GTCTGTGTTTATTTTCATAATTCTCTCCTGCTATATTTAAGTTATTAACGAACGCCTGCTGATGATTATACATAAAGTATATGATAATGTCAATAATGTTTGAGCTCGAGTATATTTATAATTGTACACATTTATGGTATATATTATATGTACGAATATATACATTGTATAATAAAATATGAAAAAAACAATCACTGTTATTGTGGGCTATGCAAGGTCAGGCGTAACACTGTTGGATAGATATTTATCATCGGACAAAAGACTGGTTTGTTTATCAGAAATAAATAGTCGATACGCTTGTCCAACATCTCCAAATACCATACAGGGTCAAGTAAAAAGTTGGTATAATCTAGACTTAGATAATGATTTGTCGTTCATTGATGAAGTGTATTCGTTACTTACCTTAGGTAAACAAATAGTTGTAAGAGATTGGAGCTTTGGGTCTTTTGTTCCTTTATCATACAATGATTTCCGACCTACAATGACGTTGAACACCATAGATGATCTTAAAAACAATGGTCTGGATTGCAATATTGTTTGCTTAGTACGTAATCCAGTTGATGTATGGCTATCAATGAATAATTCTAAAAAAACATTCCATGATAAAGACCTCGGGTCTTTAGAGTCTTTTATTTTAGATGTACAGAAGAGAGATATACACATTGTGAGATATGAAGACTTCTGTATAAATCCAAATAAAATATTAACTAAGATCTATAACGCATTAGGTCTTTCTATTCCAAACGTTAGTAATTTGTCTAAGAATGTAACAGGGGATATTAATTTCATGGAATCCTCCAGAGGGGCTACACTTCCAATAGCGTGTAGCTTACCACGTCGTGCGTATACACAGGCAGATGCACATTTTATTGTAAACAATACACGAGCAAAAAATATAGCGAAGATGCTTTCTTACAAAGACGTATTCTTTGAATAAAAAGATGTAACCGATTACCTTTCATAAGAAATAATTCACAATAATAATAAAATTTAAGATATGAAAAAAAGAATTGTAGTCATAACTGATTGTACGGATATTGCGTATAACGAAATACGAGGTACAATATTAAGTAATATAAAAGATGAGGATAATATAATTATCGAGCCTGTCGTATCTGTAAAGCCATTTTCTATTATTAATGGTAATTTTATACTGCGTCTTATTGCAGACGTATATCCAGATGGAACAATATTCTCAATTATCCTAAATCCATCACAAAAAAAAGACCTGAAAGACTTATCGGTAAAATAAAAAATAAAGACATATTCTTTATGGGTGCTAATACAGGTGTATTTACTTGGATAATAAGAGATTTTGATATTGAAGAGCTTTATGAATTAAACGATCCAGGATTTATTCCTTTTGGTGGTAAATATGTGCATGCACCATCTGTTGCTAAGATAGCCTCTGGTACACCTCTTATAAATATGGGTAAGGAATTTAATGTCAATAATCTTGTAAAGTTAGATGTGTCCACAGGAACTATTGTGCATATTGACAACTTTGGATTGATAAAATTTACAGGTAATTTAGAAGGACTGCACGAATTAGAAAATGTGGATATATATTAATGGTGTAAAGGCTGTTAATGCCATATACACAAAAAGAATGATGAGTATGGATACTGGACGATGGGTAATTTATCCAGGAAGTTCGTTTGATTTGCCCGAACTTGGTAAAGTAAGAGAGAACGGTGCATCAGAAATTAATGTTAAAATTGGTGATATTGTTACTTTCAAAACAAAAACCCGTTCTTCAAAATCTTAAGAAGAACGGGTTAATTAAAAAGTAGAATAAATATATTTCCCTACTTCCTCTCAATAAAGAAAGTACTGTGTGGTGGTAGCAACTTACGTAACATCAAATAAAAGAACTCTGATTTGATGCCTGTAATAAATCCAGAGAGCTTTTTTTGAGTTAATATGTTGCGCAGAAGCTCTGCTTGCCATAAAAAACTCAACACTTGTACCATTGTTTGCTTTTCAAGCTGGTTTCTCTTGTGGCGTGGTAGCATCTTAAAAAATTCAGCAATGGTAACTTGTTTTGCAGATTCTATCAAGTCTATTATTGGCATGTTATGCATGATATCCGAGGATAAATACACATCCGTAAAACCAATGTCTTTCATATGATTTACATATTGACGACTGATGAATTGTTGCTCGTCAACAGTCCTTCTAAAAATAAACTGCGGAAGAACGTCGTCCACAATCCCATATAGATGCATCTTTTCACATGACGTCTCTTCCTTTATTTCATCTAAGGCGTGTATGTAGTTTATTAGGTAGTCACCAGGTGGTTTTTTTTGCCCAAACACTAAAACCAATACGGAATATTTGACCTGTTTCTCGTGTCTTGTCGTGGATACTGTATATGACCATAAGACATACCTCCAATATTGTTGAAAAAGAACAGTTTCTACTATTTTCAAACTATCATTACGTATTAACCTTGTCAAACATCTTTTTATTTGCAGTATTAATCATAGCAATCAGTCTTTCTGGAAGTTCATTTAAATCTTTTCTTATTATATGCTCATGGTCTGTATGCGCGTTAACAA
>CAYSEK010000081.1:0-2601 GCA_964430255.1 uncultured Candidatus Saccharibacteria bacterium | reverse complement strand
TCACTCATTTTGACACCTCAATGTATAATATTATCTTTCTAGAGAATACCACCAAAGTGTCCTGATGTCAAGACCTGTTCTTGTTCTTCTTTGTTTTCTGTCTCAATTCCGTCCTCTCCCCCAATTCTTTCTGAAACAGCCTTTGTGTCTCTGATTTGTTTTTTCACTTTTTCCATTTCTTCTTCTTCCTCAATAATTTTCTCTTGTATTTTTTGAAGATTAGAGAACCCAAACAGAGCAAACACTATTACACTAGCAAGTGCTATGCCCAGTAAATTTATAATAAAAAGGAAAAGTGCTCCAGAAGTAATGGTCTTTTCGAACATTGAAACACCTATGCCAAATGTAGCAAGTGGTGGCAAAAGCGATACAGATACCGCAATACCAGGAAGTGACGCATTGATGTTTTGTCTTACCCATGCAAAAGAAGCCATGACCCCAGAAGTAAACGCAATAAGAAAATGAATGATTGTTGTTTTACTTGCAAACTCCATAGTTGCTGTCGCTTCTTTGGTGTTAAGTAAAAACGCAACAAAAAAAGCAATAGCGCCAACCAGAAGAATAGACTTCCCTATTGTAGCGAGAGAACGTTTAATCGCTTGCTTACTTGAGGTTGTAACTCCCATTCCTAGTGAAAGTATTGGGAAGAGCAATGGAGCTACAAGCATTCCGCCAATAACTATCACTGAATTGTCCAAAACAAGCCCAAATGTAGTAATAATCGTTGATCCGGCAAGGAGTACATAAAAATCAACGCTAGCGCGACTTTCTTCGGTCAATGTTTCCACGGTCTCTTTTTGGTTGAAAAAAGAGGTCCAAAATACTGGTTTTATCTTCATAATTAATAATATTGTATCATAAAAAACATTGTAAAACATCCATAAATGCCGTATTATCAAGACATAGTAATTATCACTAATTTTTATACATATGATACATGAACAAATAAGAGACGAGATAAAAGAAGCAATGAAAGCCAGAGAAAAGGTGCGTCTTAACGTGCTTCGTGGGATATTAACTGCACTAACAAACGAACTAGTTGCATCAGGGAAAACACCACAAGATATGATTGATGACGATAGCGCGCTTACAGTAATAAAACGTCTTGCGAAACAACGCAAAGATTCTATTGAACAATTTGAAAAAGGTGACCGAAAAGACCTTGCGGACAAAGAGCGAGAAGAATTTGTTTATCTTGAAAAATATCTCCCACAAATGATGAGCAAAGAAGAAATCCAGAAAATTGCTGAGGCAAAAAAGATGGAACTCGGAATTGATGACAAAGCAAAAATGGGAATGCTCATGGGGGCTGTAATGAAAGAACTTAAAGGCAAAGCAGATGGAACAGATGTAAAAGAGGTTATTGAAAAACTATTCTAATCCAAAATAGTCAAGATCCAATCTTGACCATTTTTTATTTTAATTTACCTCGTAATTGCTTGTGATATGCTATAGCAAATCTATGTGCCTCACTATTGGCAAGTAGAATATCTTTTTCATTCATTTGTATTAATTCTATCTTCCCCATTATGTTTTTTGGTTTATGTCGCTCATCTTTTACTACTCCAACCACGGGAATCATTACTCCAGACGCTTTAAGCACTCTCTCGGCAGTATTTTTCTGTGCGTTTCCACCATCAACAACAACGAGCCGTGGTAATATCCACTCATTGTGAGTCAGTCGACGTTCTAAAATTTCCGCAAGTGCACGAGTGTCATTTACTCCCTCAAAACTTTTTATTTTAAATTTTCTGTAGTCACTCCTCTGTATCTCCCCACCTTTCACAACCGTCATGACCCCCACAGCAAACTTCCCAGAAATGTGCGCTACATCGTATGCCTCAATACGAAATTCTTCAATAAGAGATAATGGATGTCTTTCATTTTTAATTAGAGCTATATCTTGTATGTGTTCTAGAGCAAAGATTGTCTTTTTTATCTCTCCTGCTCTCTCAAAATCCAATCTCTTTGCTTCTGCGGTCATTTCTTTTTGGAGTTTCTTTATAACTGAACTCTTCTTACCTCCAAAAAATAATCGAATATTTTGTATAATTTTTGCATATTCTTTTTTAGATATCTCTCCTGAGCAAACTCCCGGACAAAGTTTTATTTGTCGGTTGAAACATGGTTTATTCTTCACGTAAGTACGTTCGTACTTACGTGAAGAATCTGCAGATGCCGGTAAACACTTATCTCTGAATGGAAATATCTTACGAACGATCTTTAACGCATCTCTGAGTACCGTTCCTTGAGGAAATGGTCCAAACATATACTTCACATTATATTTATTTTTGGATGTTTTTTTGGACGTCCGACGTCCAAAAAGTTCTTTGGCACGTATGAGAAGAACTCGAGGGAAATCTTCTTTTGTGATAACTACATAATTAAAACTCTTATCGTCTTTTTCTTTGGTATTGTATTTAGGGTTATGCTTTTTAATGAGATTTACTTCCAAAATAATCGCCTCCAAAACAGAGTCGGTCTCTTGCCACGTCACCTCTCTAACCTTCTCAACCATCTCCGCAATTAAAGGACTTCGTTTATCTAAAATATCATCAGTAAAATAACTATAAACACGACTTCGAAGTGTCGTTGCCTTGC
>CAYSEK010000080.1:0-2677 GCA_964430255.1 uncultured Candidatus Saccharibacteria bacterium | reverse complement strand
ATGGAAGAAAATATAAAAGAAGATCTATCGAAACAATCAGGCGAGATTATTAAAGAAAGTAAGAGTAAATTAGATATTAATAATTCATTATTGTTCATTATTGCTGTCCTCGTTGTCATGTCAGGAGTGCAAGTGTTTCAGATGCAAGGAATTTTAAAAGCGATATCAAGTGGTTCAATAAAAACAAACACTCAAACACAAGGCGGTACAATAGGATTACCAAGTCAGGTTGGCGGATGCGGATAATATTATGAAATTTGAAAAAATACATCTATTTCTTATTCTATCTGTTATTTTGAGTGTTTTGTATGTTGTAAACATCTTTAATATCAATAATATTTCTGTTTCCATCGTAAGTAAGCCTGTAAAATTATCATTTATTGTAATTGAGCCAAATGAAGAACAGTGTGAGGAATGTTTTGATGCAGAATCGATTATTGGTCTTATGAATTCCACACACAACATAAAAATAACCAGGAAGAAAATCATTACAACAGACAGTTTTAAGTATGATAAATTAGTTGAACAGTATAAAATTAAAAATATTCCTGCAATTATAGTGTCAGGAGATGTTGTGAATAGTAAAATAACAGGAGTATGGAAGTCGTTATCCGTAGAGGAGAAAGATGGAAGTATCGTTATTCAGAATTTACTGCCTTTTTACGATATAAAAGAACAGAAGCAAAAAGGATTAGTAGATGTTGTTCTACTTAAAGATGAAACATGTTCTAATTGTTTTGAGGCGACGCAGTATTTAGAGACGTTAAAACGCTCAGCGATGACAGTTAGAAGCTATTTGATTTACGATATTTCTTCTTCAGAGGGAAAGTTTTATATTGAAAAATATAAAATAAAAAAAGTTCCAACTTTGCTCATATCTAAATCTGCAGATGATTATCCAGGTTTTACAGAATCATGGAAAGATGTTGGGACAATCGCTTTAGATGGATGGTTTATTTTTAGAGAAGTTCAAAATACAGGAGGTGAATTTAGTGAAATATAAAATACCATGGATATAAACAAAATATCAGAGCACGTAATAAATGTATTAAAAAACAGAAGAGAACTTATGTTTTTTGTTGTAGTACTAGTATTCTTTTTGGTTTTTTTTGCTTTCTTCTTTGGTTTATTTACAATCCCCTTATTAAAAGGAGTAATTGGTTTTTATCGCATGGAACCTCTTTCTTCTTTTGATTATTTTTATATTCTATTTTCTTCTATTGTTTCAGCTCTAATCTTTACTTTAACTTTTTACCACATTAAATCAAAAAAACAAACAGTAAAAGAAACTGCACGCACTGCTTTTGGTAAAGGGAGTACTGTTTCTTTTTTAGGTATAACAACCGGTATTTTTGGCGCTATTTGCCCAGCGTGCTTGGGAATAAACTTTTTATTGCTTGGAAATGTGTTTACTGCACAGCTGTCTTTTCTTATTCCTTATATTTTCTGGATTCAGTTGGGAGGTATTATTTTACTGTTGTTCGGACTTTATCTTGTAGCAAAAAGCTCTTATGAAAAGAAATGTATATCGTGTGACATAACAGATAAAGTAAATAGCACCGATAATGGTCAAATTTTTACAAAAATCCTTGCTGTTTTCGTTGGAGCGGTACTAGTATTTCAAATATCATCTTCTTTTATGGAAGATAGAGTAAATATAAGCAGTTATAATAATTCTTTGATAATCAATAGTAAATTATTAGATGTGGATGCAATAATAGAGGAAGTTACACCACAAGACGGTTTTGTTACAAACGTGCGATGGGGAAACATTGTTTCAAAGATGGTTAACGAAGGCGCGCTTGATCCACAAAAACTTGAAAATATATTAACGAAACGATATGGACAGGAGATGAAGCCACAGTGGCGCGAAGTACTTGCTGGAAAAGATGCGTATCTGGAGATAAGTAATGATAACGCTGTGTTTATGATGTATCTCTTGTGGGTACTGGCTAAACATAATGATAATCAGATATTGTTGGAAAGCTCTCTTTCTAAATATTTTACAAATTACGACATAGGTGTAGGAAAAGTTGGATACGGAGATATGGAACTTCTTTCACTTACACCAGCACAGCAGAAAGTTGCAAAAGAGGTTACCGAGAATGCATATCGTCCTTGTTGTGGTAACTCTACAGCACGCCCTGATTGCTCTCATGGTTTCTCAGCTTTGGGATTGGTTCAATTGATGGCATCACAAGATTTTAACAAAGAAGAGATCTTCGATGTTTTTGTAAAATTTAATTCATTTTGGTTTCCAGAAACATATATAAAAAGTGCTATATATTTTAAGGTAATAGAAGAGAAGAATTGGAATGAAGTTGATAAAGAGCTTATTTCTGGAGTAGAATACTCAAGCTTAAAAGGGTCATACAAAGTAAAAAATTATTTGAAGGAAAATTTTGGGATTTAATCTTCTTGTGTTTTTATAATCGTACTCTTGACAAATATGTAAATCTATGTAATCCTTGTGGAAGGATGATCTTTAAATTCATCTGAGCTATCGCTGGAGAAATTCAGCATTTTGTTTTTTATTATCTGGAGGGTTCACCATGAATCAAGCTCAGTCTAATTTGTTTAATCCGGCATTGAGAAATGCCCTTATTTCCGCCAAGAAAAAGGAGCCAAAAAGGAAAGTTAAACAACCTATTTTTAAAAATAAAAAACCGAGGATTGT
>CAYSEK010000079.1:0-2712 GCA_964430255.1 uncultured Candidatus Saccharibacteria bacterium | reverse complement strand
GCCACCAATATACTGAAAAGTTGAGGTGGTTTTTTATTGGAAAAAATTGAAAAGAGCTGGTAAATTCTTAAAAAACGGCTATAGTATACGCAATGACCCAAACAGAAAAAATTGAATATCCGATTCGTATCAACCGATATCTTTTTCTCGAAGGATATTGCAGTAGAAGAAAAGCAGACAAATTTATAGAAAACAAGCAAGTGAAAATAAATGGGCGTGTTGCCATACTGGGAGACAAGGTGCAAAAAGAAGACAGTGTGGAAGTAGGTGAAAAAGTGAAAAAGGAAGTGAGCAAATATGTCTATGTTGCCTACAATAAACCAAAAGGTATAGTTTCGCACAACCCACAAAGTGGCGAGAAAGGAATTGAGGATGTTTTCAAATTCAAAACCCCACTCTCCCCTCTTGGGCGTCTTGATAAAGCATCTGAAGGATTGATGCTTCTTTCAAATGATGGGCGTATTGTAGACCGACTATTAAACCCAAAATACGCGCATGAGAAAGAATATATTGTAAAAGTGGATAAAAAGATCACCGGTTTTTTTCTTAAGGATATGGAGTCCGGAGTAAAAATTGAAGGATACAAAACAAAACCTGCGCAAACTGATAAAGTTAATCCTTTTACATTCCGTGTCGTGCTAACCGAAGGGAAAAAACACCAGATACGTCGAATGTGCGCAGCCCTCGGATATCAAGTACAGGAACTTAAACGTGTCCGTATTGCAAATATAAAACTAGACAATTTAAAAACTGGGCAACATAGAATACTTGAGGGAGAAGAACTCAAAGTATTCTTAGATAGTTTAATTTAAATACACATAAAAAAACTCCATATTAAGCTCCGGAGCTTAATATGGAGTTTTTTGTTAATTTTATACTACGATAAGAAGTCTACAGCCTCTGAAAGCCATTGTTTGATCATATTCGGTCGCTCAAGATCATGGTCTCCATTCTTAACAACAATCTTTTTTTTAAATTCTATCCCTAAGCTATCTAATGGAACCTTATCATCACCATCTCCGTGCACATGTAGGATGTTTTCCATTCCTTTAAACACCTCTTCGTAATTCTTATTTTTATTCTCTAAAAAATAATCTGATTGTATGTAATGTGCTCGGGCAACTTTATCATTGCGCGCGCAATCTTCAAGAAACTTATCTTCATCAAGATATTGTTTATAATTATCCCATGTTACTTTCAGAGAGGCATCTTCTTTTTTCATCATTGAAACAGTAAACCAAAACCTCAACAACTCTTTTTGATTGAGTGCCGGCGCCAAAAGAATAATTTTATCAAACACCTCACTATTTTCTTCTTCTGTATACTTGGAAACACTGCATGCGCCAAGACTGTGCGCAACAATGCTTATTCTCTTTCCATGCTTCTGCGCCTGAAAAATTGCATTCTTTAGGTCATCCGCCATACTAGAGACAGTCATGTGTTTAAAATCACCATCGGATAATCCAGAACCCGTGGAATCAAATCTAAAAGAAGAAATTCCAGTATCAAAAAGAGCATCAGCGAGGTCTTTAAACTTCTTTTCAGTAGATGCAGTCCTTTCAAAACCATGAACAAAAACTACAACGTGATCTGAGTCTGCGTCTTTTAAAACCCCTCTCAATGTTTCACCGTCTTTGTTTTGAAATTCAACAAGCTTAGACATAAATTTTATTTAAAATATCCAGTGTACAATCAGGACTGAACACAAAGTCCGCTCTTTCTTTTATTTTATCGCCGGAGGTATCAGAAACAATAAACATTCCACTCTTCTCCATCATGGGGAGATCACTCACCGCTCCACCAATAACCACAGTATCTTCTTTTTGTATTCCCCTGCTTTGCATTTCTTTCTCTAGTTTTTGCGCCTTGCCAAACCTATCAACTTTCTCTTTCAACTCCCCTGTTGCAACACCGTCAACAAAAGCAAGCTTAGTGCCATAGCAAAAATCAAGAGAGAATTTCTCTTTCAATACATCTAAAACAAACTGCGGGTTTGCACTTATGAGTCCAAGTGCTGTCTCGTGTTTGCGTGCCTCTGAAACAAACTGCTCTGCATCATCTTGCATGTTATCATCGCAATATTTCACAGCTGCACTTTCAAGCTCGTCTTTTGAAAATCCTTTGTATAAAACAGCTATCTCTTCAAGCCCCCACGGTCCTTCGTTTTTTCTTTTCTGGTATTCTTGATCTATCTCCTCCACTTCTTCTCCTCTGCCCAAAATTACCAAAATATCCTTAATAGGACTTATCTTCGGCTTCAAGAATATCCCACTAGGACCCGTTACTATAATTTTTTTATTCATAGCTTTTAAAATTAACTACTTCTAAAATTTTACTTCTTTTTTACTTCAAGCCCAAATTCTTTTAGCTGTTGTTCTTTTAATTCCGTGGGTCCTTCCATTACAGAAGTCTGTCCTCCACGAGTCATTGGGAATGCCTGCACCTCTCTCAATCCTTCTTCTCCTGTTAAATTCATAACATTACGTTCAACCCCAAGTGCAATTCCACCATGAGGCGGTGTACCATAATCAAACGCTTCAAGGATATGCCCAACTTTTTTCTCCGTTTCTTCTTTAGAATTCCCCATTACTTTGTATATTGCTTCAAGGATTTCTCGCTTATGCGCGCGGACACTACCACCTCCTGTCTCAAACCCATTACACACAAGATCATATTGTTGTGCTGTAATTTGCTCTATATTTTCACCTTTTA
>CAYSEK010000078.1:0-2721 GCA_964430255.1 uncultured Candidatus Saccharibacteria bacterium | reverse complement strand
ACCTGTTTGTCCTTAACTGCCTCAACCCTACACCATTCCTCCAATCTTGTCAAGCTCTTGACATTTTTTTATCTATATAGTAGAAATTACATAGAATACAGAAATGTGGGTTCTTTAAATTAATTCACCAAGGAGGTGGAACATGAAAGATGGTAAAAAAAGATTGGTGCCTTGGATGGAAAAGCGACGAGAATTTTTCGTTGCACAGCCTCCAGTGTTTCGTTGTGGAGAGTTTAGGGCTCCACCATATAGTAGTTTTTTCACATCTGACAATGGGTCTGTGTTGGTCGCTCGGCGCTCGGATTATGTGGGAATTATGTCCAAGATGCACGGAGGAGAATCCATTATTGTGAAAAACGACGTGTGGGCTCGTTTCCTGAATGGTCTTCGGGAAGGGCAGTTCGACGGTACACATGAACTCAAGTATGAAGTCCAGATGACACTTCTAGAGGGAGAGATTGCTGTCAGAATGCAACATGGTTCTTGCTCCAAAGAAGAAGGGGTTCTCACTTTTTCTAAAGCCGGGTGGAAGATTTTTCTTGAGGGGGCAAAGGAAAAAGGTACATTCTACGATAAGTGAACTCCTTTTTCATTTAAAGTGGGGATACAGTCACATGGCTTATCCTCACTTATTTTTTGAATTTATATTCCTAAGTTTGACATATATGGATGTGTTTTGTTATAGTATTAATTATGACAGTAATAAATACAAGGAGAGCTGTTCGCCGTCGCTTCGATATATCGAAGTTGTTTGTTGGTGTTTATATTAAATAAGTTAATGATAATAACTTAAACTTCGACAAACGGCTTTGATTGGCCGTTTTTTAGTTCTTTTTTATTTTTTTGTTTCTCTTTGAGGAGGTGGCACATGGTTGACATATTTCCACATGATTATCATGTGCGGATAGCCAAGACAGACTCAGATATTTCAAAAGTTAAGTTGATTGATGATTTAGCCTTTGTTGGGCACCGCGGAATTACAAAGGAAGAGTTGTGCAAGGTAAAAGAGCACGGTTTTCTTTTAATTCTATGTCACACCAACACAGGATATATCGTTGGGGAGGCGCAACTTCTTTTAAAGACGATTCCTGAGATTCCACACTATTTTGAGTCTCCTATTGGTTATTGCTATGGGGTTGCTGTTCGGCCGTCATTTCAAGGACATGGTCTTGGTAAGATACTTATGCAGAGTGTATGGGATATAGCAGTTGAGCGTGGTGTAGAAGAAATTCACTTGAGTGTTCGTGTTGAGAATTATTCAAGTTTGAAGCTGATGTTTGGGCAGGGGTATGAGATTTTTGATTATCGAAAAGATTTCTATGGTCCAAATAAAATTGAAGGCCCACGCTTGATGATGAAAAAAACGCAAAGGAGACAAGAAAAAGTACCACATTCGGAACTTTTTGTTCCGACACTATTCGATACATTCGATGAAAATGTTCATGCTATGATTGCAAAGAACATAAAGAATGGGCATATCGGTATTAGTATATCACGTGAAGGTATTCATTTTGCGTGATTGGCATTTGAGGTACATTGTATTTGTACCTCTATGCCATTTTTATATATGAAAGTTTCAATTCAGAAAAAAGACATAACGCTACGTGAGCCATTTTTGTATTATTTAGATACACTTATTGCACTTCCTTACGCACAAATTACGATTACAACAAGCGATAATGTCTCCGGAGTAGGTGAAGTCCCATGCGCCATTGATATTAACGGAGAAACTGCAGAGGGTAGTATACATCTTGCTTCGGTTGTTGAGCGTTGTTTATCTGTATTTTCTATACATTCAGAAAAAGATATAAAACTTGCAATGGAGACACTTTCATTGAAGCTTGCTTTTAATGAGGCATTACGCTTCGGCGTTGAGCAGGCATTATTTGAGATCTTAACAAAAAGAAAAAACAAAAGCTTGTCCAATCTTTTTGGTGTGACAAAAAAGGAGATTAAAATGCAGGTGACTTTACCATACCTAGACAGTAAAGAAGAATATGACAAAAAACTCGAAATGATATTTGAGAAGAAACCGACACATTTAAAGATAAAAGTCGGGGCAAACTTAAAACGTGAAATTAGTGTCATTAAGACAGCACGTTCGCTTAGTGATGCTGTTTGCATAAGCGTTGATGCGAATCAGGCATTTAAAAATCCGGGAGATGCTGTTGTGTTTTTGAAAGAGGTTGAGTCTTATAATCTTTCTTGGATCGAGCAACCGTTAACAAGATATGCTTTGATTGAAGATTGGTTAATGTTAAAAAAAAGTGTGTCAGTGCCACTAATGGCAGATGAGAGTATTCACACTCAAAAAGATGTTCAGTTTTTTCTACAAAACAAAGCAATTGACTATCTAAATATTAAACTTGCAAAATGCGGAGGTATCTTTGAGGCTCGAAAGATAATTGAAACAGCAAAAAAATATAATATTCCCGTAATGCTTGGCAGTATGCTTGAGGGCGAGAAAGCTCTTAAATACAATCTCGCATTTGGATTGTCGGAAGATTTTATTGTGTATGATTTTTCACGAAATTATGTATTGGAAGACAAAAAGATACCATTGTTTATTAACGAAAAAACATTATATTCTACGAAAGAAGTATTATTGTAGACGCTGATAACATATAATTTACTTATGAAAAAAATAACAACTCAAAAACAAATAATAGCGCTTTCTAAAAAGCTTATGAAGATTCCATCTATAGACGGAAACGTAGACGA
>CAYSEK010000077.1:0-2773 GCA_964430255.1 uncultured Candidatus Saccharibacteria bacterium | reverse complement strand
TTATTAACCATAATATTTTTATTATACACATTATAATACACGACTCTAGGTTACCAAACCACCCCGTCCAAAGATTTCAATCCAAGGAAATTTTATCCACAGGAAAATGATGTATGGTATACTAAAATAATCTATTTTTGATATAATTTAATGAGACACTTAGTATTTTGAAACATATTCCAAGTAAAAAATCTATCTTAGTAATTTTATTTTTTACCGTCATTGTAATGGGTGGATTTATTGTTTTTAATAGCTCTAAAAATCCATTAAATGATCCTATCGTTTTTGAAAAAAAACTAGACGAGACTCTAACTAAAACTTTTATAAAAACGCTTGAAGCAGATACAGACAATGACGGACTCAAGGACTGGGAGGAATCTCTATGGAAAACAGACCCAAAAAATCCAGACACAGATGGGGATGGAACACTAGATGGGGAAGAGATAAGAAGCAACAGAAACCCACTAAAGAAAGGACCCGGTGATGAAGCTAAACAAAAAAGTGAAAAGTCAACAAAAACAGTCTATAGAGAACCCAGTACAGTAACGGACACGGTACTAGAAAACTTTGTTTCAAAATACATTGAACTTAAAAATAGATTGAATGGCGGTAGCTTAGATGAAAAATCTAAAGTAGAATTAATAAATTCTACTTTAGATAACATAAAAACACCAAAAACACCAAAAACATACCAAGTAAACGACTTAAATATATCTGATGACACAGCTATTCGTTTTAAAAATTACGGAAATACATTTGTTGATATTCTTTCAAGATACCTAGAAGAATCAACTACCACTGAAAATGAGATATTGGTAATAAATAAAGCTTTTGAAACGGAAAACATGGAGTACCTTAAAAAATTATCGCCAGCAATACTAAAATACAAAAATGCCGCAAAAGAACTATCTGAAATAGAAATACCAGCCAGTGTTGCAAAAACCCATTTAAATATAATAAACACGTACGAATCTATCGCATTATCGCTTGAAGATATAGCAAAATCCTCCACTGATCCATTCCTTGGTCTTACTGGAGCGACAAGATACAAAAAATACATAGAGAGCATGGGTGTGTTTACAAAAGAATTACATGACATATTTACCAACAACAACATAGTATTTGAAGACAATGAGCCTGGTTCAATCCTTTTATTTAAATAAACCTTAAAGTGAACACAAAAAAAACAACATTAATACTTCTGTCTACAATTATTGTGATTGTGTTTTCTTTTGGATTATTTACAGTACCACAAAAAGCTGAGGCTGTATTTGTTCCGGTGGATGATATGGCTGGAAATATGCTGATAGGCACCACAAACGCGCAACTACTTGCTTTAAACACAATGACTAAGGCGGCTTGCGCGAAAAACATTGGACCCCTGTGTGTCCCAACGATAATTCCGTTTACAATGGACACTGTCACTAATTTCATCGCGAAACAAATGGCTAGTATTATGGTGCAATCCATGACACAGTGGGTAAAAAATGGTTTTGACGGAAGCCCTGCATTTGTTGAAAATCTTCAAGTTTTTGCGGAGCAACTTGCGCAAGATGTCGCAATAGAGCTGGCAAGTGACTACCTCGGTGCAGATGTATGTGATTTTTTCCCCGACATATCACTTGACATACAACTATCAACACCTCAAAGTCGTTTATTTGCCTACAAAGCAAGGTGTACAATAGATGATGTAATAACAGACGCTGAAGCATTTTATGAAGATTTCACGAGTGGTGACTGGATAACGTTTGAAGCATCTCTTGAAAAAAATAACAATCCATTCGGAATACTCATAACAGCACAAGAAGAGCTAGGAAGAAGAACTTCTGCAAAAAAAGACGTAGAAACACAAAAACTTTCATGGGGAAGAGGATTCCTTACAACAGAAGACCGTTTCGGAAACACATACACACCAGGAGCGACAACTGAAGCATACTTAGGTCTTGTAACAGGATATGACATACGGTCACTTGAACTTGCTGATGAATTTGATGAGCTTTTCAATGCACTGATAAGCTTCGCAGCAAAAACAGCAATTGACAAGACTGGAATACTTCAATAAAACAAAAAACTGAAATGAAAAAAATATTACCATTTACATTGTTGGGATTAATGCTACTTACGATAGCATTACCGTTACTTACCCCAGAAACAGCTTATGCTGCGCCAACTACAGTTGAATCACCAGAACTTATATGTTTGAGCTTTCCAGGTACTCTTGACGTAGGTGGATGTATAGCATTGACAGGATACTATCTTCTCTATGTCCCAACATCGTGGATACTTTTTGCATCTGCAACAGTATTTGATACTGCTATGGCATTTACACTAAGTACAGAACCCTTAAACCAACCTTTCGTGGTAGACACATGGGAAACAATACGCGATATTGCTAATTTGTTTTTTGTTTTCATATTATTATACATAGCAATAGGCACAATACTCCAAATAGGAGGAGTACAACTCAAAAAAGCACTGACAACTGTCATAATTGTCGCTCTTGTTATAAATTTTAGCCTCTTTTTTACCAGAGTTATAGTGGACGCATCTAATATATTTGCAATTGAATTTTACAATGCAATAGGCACACCATCAAACACTCCGCACTTAGAAAGTGGCATGGGGGTACCTGAAAGATCAGTAGCGGCAGCTTTTATTGGCGGCTTTGATCCACAAAAAATGATTAGTGCAGATATGTATACCGCATGGAAAGCAGACAAAGGTCTTAGTAAATCTGCTTTATTTATTGTATTTTTATTTGGTGCGGTTGTTA
>CAYSEK010000076.1:0-2886 GCA_964430255.1 uncultured Candidatus Saccharibacteria bacterium | reverse complement strand
TCGGCGAAATAAAAAAATGCTGGAAGATTTTGAGAAAATTATTGAGCGTGATCTTAAAAGAAGAAAAAAGGCAGATGACATACTGAAGAGAGGAGAAGTAAAGACCGGAAGAGATTTTTATATTATGGCAATGCTATACCAGCATGGTTCTAAGATTGGAGATACAAAGAAAGCAATTAAGTTCGCAAAGAAAGGCATAGACTTGGGGCACGAAGATGCCAAATGGATGTTTGCCGCCTCGACGGATCGACTTTTGACAAGACAAGGAAGAAGGCAGAAATTTGGTACTCAATTTTATAATAATTTAAAAACTGGCGAAGTACACATACTCCCTGTGAATAAAAGAACGACAGATAAGATGCGCAAAGAATTTAATGTACCTACTTTAAAAGAATTTGAAGATTATGTTAAAAAACTAAAATGAAAAAAAATAAAGAACTTTCACCAGAGTTATTGCATGTTGCAAGAGAGGGCGGTACAGAGAAGCCTTTTTTTGGTAAATATGCAGATAGTCATGAAAAAGGGATGTTCGCTTGTTCTATTTGTGGTACACAACTATTTTCGTCTGATACGAAATTTGATTCTGGTACAGGATGGCCGAGTTTTACAGAACCTGTAAACTTAAAGAACATTGAATTAAAAAAGGACACTAGTGGAGGTGTGAGTCGCACAGAAGTATTATGCAAGAAATGTAGCGCGCATTTGGGGCATGTGTTTGATGATGGTCCTGCGGGTAAAGGAGGAAAGAGGTATTGTATTAATTCTGTGTGTCTTGATTTAAAGAAAGAAGGGGAATAAAAAAAGCGTTTCTGTTAGGAAACGCCCTTTGGTAAGTAGTGATACTTAAGCTACTTGATTTAATATTTTGGTCATTAATTTTTTAACCATAAGGTTCCTGGCTTCTTTACCAGGTGGTAGGTTAATTGTCTTACCAATGTATTCTGGTTTCATAATTATCATTACACCTTTTGATAAGTGTATTGGTAGAATGGGAACATTATTTTTACGTGCGAGTAGAAAGCAACTAGAACTGGTGTTGTCTACATGACCATGTCTGCTTCTTTGGGCAAATATACCGACAACTCCACCTCGTTTCTTTAATATTTTGTGCGCCTCTTTTAATGCTGTGGAGTTTATTGATTTTCTCTCCTCCTCTTCTTTTGAAATATCCTTAGGTGACTGAATAGCTACTTTGATAGTATAAGTGTGTTTCATTGTAAAAGTAACTACGCGTGCCAACATGGAGCCAATCAACCCCTCTCTAAATCCTTCAGGTAGATAAGGTCTAACTTTTATTAGATTATATAACATTTCTATCGTAAACCAGTGAACAGGAGTTGTTATGGGGATAAAAGATGCAATGATCCATGGATCCCATAAACTGCTATGATTTGCAGCAATTACAAAACTTTGATTTTTGGGAATATTTTCCCGTCCCTCAACCCGTACCTTACGGGGTAGTTTAACTAGAAAGAAACATATTATATATGCAACGTAGTACATGAACCCGTTCATCGTAGTGTGCCCCTATATTTTTTGTTTTGAAGACCAAAGTATTTCATATATATTGTATATGAAATACACTAAACCTTAGTCAAATATACATAATAAAAATCTAGAGTCAAGAGATGTTTATGTATTTAATCACAAAAAGCGCCTCACGAAGTGAGGCGCTTTTTGTGTGGAATTTTGTCGTTGTACTTTATCTAGAAGAAGTCAAAGGTACAAATGTAAGAGCTTTGCCACGTTTTGTACCACGTCCTGTGCGTCCAATACGGTGAACATAGTCCTCAAATGTATTTGGCATGTCGTAATTGATTACGTGTGTTACGTCATCTACGTGGATACCACGTGCTGCAACATCTGTTGCAACGAGTACTTGTGCGTTACCTTCTTTAAATCTTGAAAGCGCGCGCTGTCTCTGTCCATGACCTTTGTTTCCATGGATTGATTCTGCTTTCACTCCTTCTCCTTCAAGTTGTCGTGAAAGTTTTTCAACGCTGTGTTTCATCGCTCCAAAGATAAGCACACGTTTGAACTCTGAGGTAGAAAGAAGATTAAGTAATGTATTAAACTTCGAACGTTCTTCAAAGCGCACAATATCCTGCGCGATACTGTTTGTAACATCTTTTTTCTTAACAGAAATTATTACAGGATTGTTTAGAAAATCACCAACAAGCTTTTCTATATCTTTAGACATTGTTGCAGAAAAGAATAGTGTTTCTCTGTCTTTTGGTGTACCTGAGAGAATCGCACGCATATCGTGTATGAATCCCATATCCAGCATTCTGTCTGCTTCGTCTAGAACCACATTTGTAATATTGGCGGTGTTTATGCACTTACGATTAATAAGGTCAAGCACACGACCGGGTGTACCGATAATAAAATGGTTTTTTCTGCGAAGTGCTCGTATTTGTGGTTGGATATTGATACCACCAACACAAGTAACAGAGTACATTCGGCAGTTGCTCGAAAGTTTCTTAAGTTCGTCTTCAATCTGAATCGCAAGCTCTCGTGTTGGAGCAAGGATAAGTGTCTGTTGTTTAAAGTCTTTTAATGTTTTGTTGATGAGAGGTAAAAGGAACGCTGCTGTTTTACCTGTTCCTGTTTCTGCAAGACCAACTACGTCGTTCCCTTTAAGAATTTCTGGAATAGTCTGGTCTTGGATAGGGGAAGGGGTTTCTATTCCCATTTCGGTAACAGCTTTTACTATTCTTTTATCAAGCCCAAAAGTTCCAAAATTATGTTTTGGCGTATACACTTCCTCAACCACATCGACAGGGTTGGTGTTTATAAACTGAGATGGGTTGAATGTAGGCATTTTTCTACCGCCTCCACGTCGTCCACCGCTGTGGTTTCTTGCTCCACTACTGCGACCTCTTGAAG
>CAYSEK010000075.1:0-2911 GCA_964430255.1 uncultured Candidatus Saccharibacteria bacterium | reverse complement strand
TAAAAAAGTTAATTAAATTAAAAGAGACTCAGACACAATTTATTGAACGGTCCCCACAACCATCAGTAGATATACCCTTTGGGATACATTTCTGTACATCTTCGGCGTGCCTTCGCCTAGCCATTTCGTCGCTATGCGACAGCCTCTTCTGCCTTCCCGCGCGCCTTCGGCGCGCTCATCTGCTGTGATGACTTCGGGAGAAGTCCTTTTCTGTGCCGAGGAGAGGACTTGAACCTCCATGGATTGCTCCACTAGTTCCTAAGACTAGCGCGTATACCAATTTCGCCACCTCGGCATGTATTTTTACTTTATTATTTTATTACCTTTTTGTAAAGGAACTAGTGGAGAATCTCCACTATCCCTATTTCCTGCTTCGTAAACTCAGCAACGGAAATTTTTTGCTTTGCAAAAATCGGATGAAAAATAAAGCAGTTTATTTTTCATTCACTCGACTATTGCAAATACCAATTTCGCCACCTCGGCATGTAAACTACATTATTAAATATTATTCATTAAGTCAATTCCTTTGTCCGCCCGGAAGGATTTGAACCTTCGACCGTTCGGTTAAGAGCCGACTGCTCTACCAACTGAGCTACGGGCGGACAAAAGAATCGACACTTCTGTAAACGGTAATATTTCAAATGAACAATAAGCATTCTAACATAAAAATATGAAAAATACCTACTTGTGCCCAGGGCGGGACTTGGTGTCAAGTTTCTAAACTCGCTTTGCTCGTTAAGAACTTTCTACCCGGGCTTGTACGTTGTTGCGTCCGCTTCGCTACCTCACAACATTACTCCGCCTTTCAAATCCCGCCGTAAAGCAAGCAGTTGCTTTACTACCTGCGCACTGCGTCGCAGGCTCCTTGTGCCCAGGGCGGGACTTGAACCCGCACGGCCTTGAGGCCAAGAGATTTTAAGTCTCTCGTGTATACCGATTTCACCACCTGGGCATTATTATTTCTCTGCTACCTTGAGACCTCGGCTCACCTGTCGCAAAGCGACATGGTTGCGCCTTTTAATCCACGACGCGAGGCAAACAGTTGCCTCGCTCCCGCTCTCTACGTCCGCTCTGCTACCTTGAGACCTGGGCGGGAATTGAACCCGCGATAAGGGTTTTGCAAACCCGTGCCTTACCACTTGGCTACCAGGTCTTAATCACAAGTGATTAACAACTATTCTACTCATTCGCGATGAGCTCGTCAATTCTTTGTCTATTTTTCTCACCGAGATCTATTTGCATATCAACAAAAGGAATTATTTTCATCTTCGTATTGCGTTTTATGAAGTTTTTAAGCTCTTTCCGTTTTCTCCTTGCGAAGTTGAGTGCAAACTCCTCACTTTCTACGGGGAGAACAGTAATAAATATCGTTGCATTTTTTAGGTCAGGAGAAATATCACAGTTTGTTACTGTTATCAAAGATTGCCCACTGGATTCTTCTTGTAAGAATTTTGCAGCCAACTGTTTTATAACCCCTGAAACTCTCTCTTGTCTTAGTGTCATATTTTATTATTTTTCTACAGTTCTAAATGCTTCAATGATGTCTCCCTCAGCGATTTCTACATTTGACTCTACCATCGTTCCAAACTCGTTTCCTTCCAGTACGGATTGCGTCTCTACTTTTTGCTGTTGCAGTCCAATTATTTCTCCTTTACCTATTTCATTTTCACGTCTCGTTATCTTTACCTTAGATTTTGTTTTTAATTCTCCTTCAAGAACTCTACCTCCGATGACTTGCGTCTTTTTTGTTTTACTGAATATCCTTATTATCTTAGCTTTTCCAGTTGTTTCTTCGACTAGCACCTTTGGTGCTCTTTCTTTTATCTCACTCTCAAGCCATTCTGTGAGTTTGTAGATTATATCAAATGTTTTTATCTCTACTCCTGTTCGTTCTGCCATCTCCCTTGCACTTGCGTCTGTTTTTACGCTAAATCCCAAAACTATAGTGTTTGAAGTGCCAGAGGATGCCAGTTTGATGTCGTTTTCTGTTACACTCCCAGCACCTTTGTGGATTATTCGTATTTCTACTTTTTCGTGATGAATTTTTTTGATCTCTTTTTCTATTGCTTCTATCATGCCCGCAACGTCAGCTTTTATAACAATCGGGATAAGAAGCATGTCTTTGCCTAATTCTTTTTTTACTATATTAACTATTTCTTTCTTTTCTGTTTCAGAATTTTTTCTTACGGTCTCCTCAGCTTCCTTTTTTTTATCACAAGAAGTAAAGACAGCTCCAACTGTAGGTAATTTATTCCACCCGGTTATCCTTATAGGAGAAGAAAAGGTTGCATCGTCTATACTTTTACCAATAAAGTTCTCAAGTATTCTAACAGGGGACATGCAGTCTTGCGCAACAATAAACATTCCTTTTTTGAGTGTTCCATTTTTTACAACAAGAGTGGCAGATATACCCTTTTTTGGATCAAGGTGTGATTCTATAACAATTCCTTCTGCCGGAAGATTTGAGTCTCCCTCAAGTCCTTCCATCTCCGCTACAAGTAACATCATGTCTAGAAGTTCATCAACGCCTGTTCCTTCTTTTGCTGAGATCGGAACGAATGAAATATCACCTCCATATCCTTCCACGAAAATATCATTTTCTGCTAAGTTTTGTTTTGTTCTTTCTACGTTTGCTTCAGGTCTGTCTATTTTATTTATAGCTACGATATAAGGGATGCCAGCTTTTTTGATAGATTCAAGGGCTTCTTTTGTTTGTTGTTTAACTCCGTCTTCTGCTGAAACAACCAAGATGGCGATATCGGCAACATTAGCACCACGTGATCGCATTTCGGAAAAAGCTTCATGCCCAGGAGTATCAAGGAATGTTATACGCTTTTCTTTTCCTTCTTTGGTCTCGTGCACCACTTCATATGCAGAAAGACGTTGCGTGATACCACCAGCTTCTGTGTCA
>CAYSEK010000074.1:0-2937 GCA_964430255.1 uncultured Candidatus Saccharibacteria bacterium | reverse complement strand
GTACTCCACGTGGGTATGTTTCGTTAGGTGGTGCGGTTCAGGTTAGAATGCAGGCCCCTCCACTTGACTTTTCTGTGTTTTTATGCATAATTTTAAGTAGATAAATTTTGGGGATTCTCCCCTTTTTAGAACATTGAAAACTTAGGAGGTGCACCATGACTAACCAAATAAAACTTATTCTTTTTTGGTCTAGTGTTCTTGTAATATACTCTGTCTTTTTTCTATTAGAATATTTTGTCTGGTCAAAGACAGATATTACATTTTTTAGTTTAAAAATAGATAAAGGTGAACTCGCCTTTTACATACAGATTCTTTATACATTAGTAAGTATCCGTATTGTTTGGGCGAATGAATTAGGTGGAAGATTTATTTTCGGAAAATCCATGAATAATCTTTCTCCTGGGTTAGTATTCATACCAATAGGATTTTGTTCTATGGGGAAGGAAACCGGGCGTGCTCTTGAAGATGAACTCCCCGCAGATCCTCATCTTGTTTTTAGAGTCAAATTAGGAGAGCCGGAAGTCATACCAGCCGAACTTATTGCACAAGGATATGTTCCACCAATAAGAATCACTTTTGCATTTCCAAAAGGAGAAGAGACTGCCGATCCACTTAACTCACGCCTTACAGCTGAAGTCGTAATTGTGATTCGTTGGAGAGTTACAGACTATCTTCAGTTTTTTAGAGTAATTGGTGATATCAAAGAAGCAAGACGACAATTAAATGATATCGCAATCAACACTCTGTTTCCAATCCTAAGCAAACTTACCGTATCAGATGCATTAAAGAATCTGAAAAAGGTAAATAAGCGACTTGAAAAAGTCCTCGATGATGTGATGAGTGGGAAAGGAGACAAAGATAGACCTTGGGGAGCACAACTTGAAACAGCTGCAGTTAAATCAATAAGTCAAAGTCATGACCTAAACGATAAGATTGAAGAAGTCGCTAAAGCTAAGCTCGAAAAGGAAAAACGTCGACTGGAAGGAGAAGGTACTGGTGCGAGTGAAAAAGCAATTCTTATTGCTCGCACGGCTGGTCTAAAAAAGATGACAGAGGATCTAGAAATTTCACCTGGAGCAGTTCTGGGTGCGGAAGTATCCCGCGCAATAACCAATAACCCAGGTCAAAAAACTTTCATTGCCGGTTCAGGTGGCTTTAAAGATATCGTGAGTGTCGCAGCGATAGCTGGTGAAGCTTTTACGTCATCAACAAAAAAGGAGGATGAGGAATGATTCTTGAAACTACATTTCTAGTTATCATTTTTTTGGTAATTATCTGGAAGGGGTACGAGTTTACCAGGGACAGAAAAAAAGCAGATACATACACAACATCACATCTCCCAAACAAAGAGTCACTGGACAAAAAAGACTCTAAAACATCTTTTGATGTAGTAACATCCAAGGAAAATGAGGAGGAGGAAAAACGTCCACTTTGGTTGAGACTTACTCCTATAATCTTAGGGTGGATGGTGTTTATTCTTTCAATCTTGGAATTACACCCGCAACTATGGAGAGCGTGGTACGGTGATGGAGGTTTAGGCTTGCCACTTTTCTGGATTGCGCAAGCACTCTTTGTTCTATTGCTTTTAGCTTTCCATAAACACAAGGTCTTCTTTTATATTCTGATAACCACGGCAGTCGCAGTTTCGTTCTGGTCAAAGCTCTCAGAGAAATTAATAGAAGAAGGGTTGGTCAAGGAAGATAAAACGATAGTGCTACACCCGACACAAAGAAAGTGGAAATTGTGCTGGAAAGAAACCAACATAACAAGAAAACACCCTAGAGATACAAAAGAACCATGCCTAAAAAATTCAAAAAAAGTCGTATTATTTGTTAGTATTAAAGAATACAATTCTGTGCGTTTTACCTTCTCTGTTTCATGGAAGGAGCATAGGTTGCTCAAGGAAAGGTCTGTTTTTTATTGGGATAAAATAAAGTCTCAGTATGGAACATGGCATCGAAATGGGTCCAGCAGAAAGGATAAGGGTCGCTGGTATCTTGAAAAAGAGAACGACAATTTATTTATAGGATGGATAACGAGCGATTCCGATGGACAGATGCACCCACTAACACTGCATGCATTGTAGTTAAGTAACCAAGCGGGAAATATACAATTGTATGTTTCCCGCTTTTTTTGCCAAAAAGCAGTATTGTTTGACTTTTTAGCATTTCCATGCATAATTTAAAATAGATAAATTTGCTGTTTAATAATTAAATAATGAGGTGTTAAAATGAAAAGAATAGACGAAAGAGCAAAGGAGATGAATAATGAACAAAGGCACAGTTAAAAGACCAGGTAATATCAAAAAACTCGTTTTTCTTGTAATAATCACATTTACCATAATTGGATTACTTCTCCTGCCTGCCCCAGAGGAAAAGAAGAATAACACTGTCAAAGAAAAAACATGGGGTGATGTTGCAATGAAGTTTTTTCAGGAAGATACACCACATACCACATCAATAAACCCGACACAAATAAAATATCGACTTTGCTGGGAAGATCCAAGAAAGAAAGAACTGGAACCATGTACGCCAAAAGGAGAAAGAAAATATGGCATATTGGTTGCGGATATAAAGGAATACCATTCAGCAATGTTTGTATTCACTACTTCATGGAAGGAAAATGGAAAATTCAAAGAAAGAGCCTTGAGTAGATGGGATAAAATAGCGAATCCGAAATATGGCACTTGGCACCAAAATGGATCTAAGAGAAAAGACCAAGGAAGATGGCACCTCAAAAAAGTAGGTAACATGTTTGTAGGGTGGAACACTGGAAAAAATGGAGTGGCTTATCCAATGACGCTAACACCTATGTAAGTAGCGTACCAAGCGGGAAACATACAATTGTATGTTTCCCGCTTTTTTTTGCCCAAATATGCAGTCTGTCAAAGCAATACAGAAATGTCATACCTTCTCCAATTTAGAAATGTCATGGTTG
>CAYSEK010000073.1:0-2975 GCA_964430255.1 uncultured Candidatus Saccharibacteria bacterium | reverse complement strand
GCTTTTTTGTTACCCTACAACCAAACATCAAACCCCTATCTCCCCCGCCAAGATTTCACATGAGGACTCTCAATCCCCAGCAGGTAAGCAAGCGTAAAGAACACACTACCAAACATCATATAAACAGCTTTCATCCACGTTGGAGCATGTATGCAATCACATATAGGCAATCCCGGATATACAGCTGTAGTGATTCTTATCCCAAAATAATGATACGATATAGTCTCAACTGCGATAAGCAATACTAAATAAATAAAAGTAAATAAAACAAGGTGTTTTGCAAACCCCCAGCTCTCTGGGAAATATCTATGTTGTCTATATAATGAATAAACAGTAAGAAGTCCAATGGACCACGAGAACACAGGGAATAGATCTATCCCCATCACAGCAATAAAGCCGTAATTGTATCCATATATGTCTTGTGCGAACATAACCCACAAAATAGCCATCACAGAAGATAGCAAGAAATGATTAAAAAGTATTTTTCTGTTAGTAAAAATTAGATAAGGTACTATCAAAAAAAACACTGCCATAACAACATAATCCGGCCGAAAAACACCAAACAAAGAAAACGCGCTCAAAAAAAACACTACATCCATTAAAAATAATTCTTTTCTTGATCTATTTTTTATTTTCATGTATTTATGTAAAAACTAAACATTATATACTCAAAATTCAATAAGTGATTATTGTCTCGTTTAAACCTCACACACTCCTTTCGTCAGTTTTATTTTTTTTAATATCCCCCAAAAGGAAACTGACAAAACAATAATCGCCAAAATATTAAACTCCTGGCCCGCAAACGGAAGAAATGATACGACTCCACCCAATCCAACCATGGACAACAGCGGAGTTACAACCAATGTTCCACACGCCGCACAACCACCACCGAGCACCGCGGTTAAAACACCCCCGCCAGTACCGACAAACGACTTCTTATACAAAACACCTCCAACCTCTTTAATAAGATACACCATCGCGGAAATATTGGCTCCAAGCAATACAGAGATCGAAGCCATCGAAAAGATTGAAAAGATTGAAAAATTGGTTTGTATTGACCCGATAAGCTCAACAATTATCCGAAATTTTGTAAAAATATCTGCGGATTGATGAGAGATAACACTAGCAACCAACTGTATGTTTGACGACAGCACAAGCATAACAAGCACAACAAAAGCAACAACTACAAAAATTAAAAAATAATTTAAGCGAGTCAATATATCTTTAAGTATTAAAAACATTTATCTTAAACAATACTTAAAACTAATGCAGAACTGGTAAAGAAAACCAAAAAAGACTACCTTTGCTCAGTCCTTTTGACTCAACACCCACCTTCCCATTATGTTTTTTAATTATTTCTTTTGCGATAAACAAACCCAGACCCGTACGATCCCTATCTATCGTTACTGCATCTTTTGCTCTGAAGAACTTTGTATATATATAAGGTAGTGATTCTTTAGAAATACCAATTCCTGTATCTTTTATAGAAAAAACAACATCTGACCCTTCTTTATACAATCTTATCTCGATACTGCCATTCTTGGGAGTATACATAATTGCATTTTCAATAAAAATACTTATTGCAACTTTCACACGCTCTTTATCAATAAGTAGACGTGGTAGATTTTCTTGAATATCCGTTGTAACCCCTATCTCTTTTTGCATTATACCAACAGTATAATCAGCAATTACCTGCTGAACGATATACCCCAGTCCGCCTTCTTCAAAGATGTAATCGTAATACAACGACTTTTTCCCTGCTTCTGTCGCATCCAGAAGCTGATTAACGGCACCAGTAAACCCCTTAAGTACCTCCTTCATTGAACCAGCTAGTTTATCTTTTTCTTGCATTCCAATATCCGTGGATAATTCATCAAGCATCCAATTTATTCTTGACAATGGAGTTCTCAGCCTGTGCGCTGCTACTGTAATAAACTCAGATTTAATTTTATCAATCTTAGTTATCTTTATGTAAGCAACATAACCCACAGCGAAGATGATCAAAGCTATAGCAAGAGGAAATATTAAAGCAAAAGGCTCTGGAGTATTACTAGAAACCCAAGCATCCAGCGCGCCAACACCCCACACCGTGAGAGCTATCGCAACTATTATTGTTGTGTAGATGGAAATTTTCTTTAACATAAAAGTTCTATGTTAAAAATTATAACACAAGAATATAAATAATGTTCAACCACAAACTTAAAAACCTACACATGCACTGTGTAGGTTTTTAAGTTTGCGTTAGACAAACCTCTTATTCCGTAGTATTCCCGTCAAAATGCTCCTCATTTGCCTCTGCGTCCGTTTTTGTGGCATGCACAACTCCATCTTTGTGCTCTGGAGGAGAATAAATAGAATAAAGCTTCATAACCTCATCATCTGAAGTATTGATTATATTATGCTTAGTTCCAGCCGGTATCACCACAGCCCAGTCATCTTCTATATCGTGTTCCACATCATCAAGCACCGCCTTTCCCTTCCCTTCTTCAAGACGAATAAACTGGTCAAGATCGTGCACCTCCTCTCCTATATCATCTCCAGGTTGTATAGCCATTACAACCAACTGACTATTTTTTGACGTATAGAGAACTTTTCTAAAATTCTCATTCTCTTTTGTAGCGTCTTCAATATTTACAACGTATCCTTTCATATTTTTTATTTGATTAAATTTATAATTTTTAATTTAGCTTATAATTTATTTTTTCTTTCTAGGTTTCCAATCCTGTACAGAAAATTTTTGTTTTCTACCACCAGTAGTGACCTCAAGCTTCTGATGCTCCTTCCATTTGAATTTTTTCATCAATTCTTTTGGTATCGTAAGCACATAGCTATGAGAGCTCGCTTTTGTAATCTTCCTTATGAATTTCTTCATGCTTATATTCTACCACACGTCAGTACGGACGTCAGTACGTGCGTACTGACGTCATGGATTTACCAATTTAGAACCCATATTGACGTTAAGCATTATATGAATA
>CAYSEK010000072.1:0-2998 GCA_964430255.1 uncultured Candidatus Saccharibacteria bacterium | reverse complement strand
AAAATAGAAGTACCCAGTTCGGGTATTGGTAAGTAGTGCCTTGTTCATTATTTCGTTTGGCATATAATTAAAAGACATTATTAATACATTAATTTATAAAAAATATGCAAAGTAAAAATCCATTTGCCATATTGATCAATCTCATAATCTTCTTCACTATCGGAGGGTTTGTGGCGGTGTCAGCAGAGGTGGTTTCCAGCGCAGCAGCATTCTTCTGGGCAATATTCGCCTTTGTCGCCTTCTTTGTCATTTTTGGACTCCGTGTTGTCAATCAGTATGAACGTGGAATCGTTCTTACCTTGGGTCGTTATACCAGTATGCGAACCCCTGGACTTACATGGATTTTCCTAGGTGTTCAAAGGATGATTAAAGTTGATTTGCGTGTGAAAGTTTCAGACGTACCCGATCAAGAATGTATGACGAGAGATAATGTTAGTGTGAACGTAAACGCCGTACTGTATTACTACATAAGTGCCGCAGATAAAGCTATCTTGGAAGTTGAGAGTTTTGCTTATGCTGTTTCTCAGCTTGCTCAGACTACAATGCGTGATGTTGTGGGGGAGGCAACACTAGATGAATTGTTATCTAAAAGAGAGCAGATATCTGCTCGTATTCAGGAAATTGTGGACAAGGCAAGTGACCCATGGGGCGTTAAAGTACAATCTGTTGAGTTAAAGCATATTGAGTTGCCCAGTGATATGAAAAGAACGATGGGTAAGGAGGCGGAAGCTGAAAGAGAGAAAAGGGCGGTTATCATCAAAGCGGAAGGGGAAAAGATTGCATCTGAGAACTTGGCACAAGCAGCGCGTACTCTTTCTGATGCCCCAGGGTCATTACATCTTCGTACTTTGCATTCACTTAATGATTTAAGTTCGGATAAGTCCAATACTGTTGTATTCGCAATTCCTTTGGAGGTGTTACGAGCATTTGAGAAAATGTCTGGTGATAAATAAAAGATGTTTTTCTTAAAAAACATCTTTAGGTCTAAACACAAGCAGGCTGAAGAAATATTCTCTAAAATGACCCAAGAAGCTCTATCTATTAAAAGAGCAGAGCTCGGTGGTGTAGAAAAATATACTGAATGGTTAAAGAGAAAATTAATAGAGCTTATTTTATTTAAAGAAGATAGAAGAATTGTGGGGTATCCATCCATCCCGAATGAATGGAGAGAAAAAATTGAACTTATAGTAGAAGAACTTCAAAAACTAAATACATGGACAGAGGAGATAAATAGTAATCCAGTCGTTAAATTAAGAAAAAAATAATTTATGGATAAATCTGTAGTTATTGCCTTCAGTATTCTCATTGTGTTTTCTGGCTTGGCTGTCGGAGTGTTTTTGCTGGATAATCCTATTGAAAATACAAAAAACTTAGAAATATCAAATAAAATGCAGGTATGGTTTTTAGGGTTGAATGAAGCTGATCAAAATACTTCCTCAAGCAAATCGTTAGCGGTAAGATATAACGAGCAAGGTAATGAGTATTACAAAAATAAACAATATGACTTAGCTGAGAGTTTTTACAAACAAGCGATTGACAATAATCCCATATTACCAAATCCATATTACAATCTTGGTGTGGTTTATTATGAACAAGGACAGCAAACAAACTTTACGGGAGAAGAGCATATTAAAGCAAGGTTTTATTTTGAAAAAGCGCTGGAGTTTGCATCGGATGATCGGTATAAGTATTACTATATGCTGGCAAATGTATATTATGTTATTGCAGAAAAAGGGGAAAGCGAGTTTTACATGCGTTCTGAGCAGTACTTGAAAAAAGCAATAGAAGTGGAGGATAATGTGTGGTCGCATCGAGAACTTGTGTATGTGTACGGTTCGACTGGAAGATACGCTGAAGCATATGATGAACTTGCAAAAGCGGTGTCCATGGGACTTTATGAAGGGAATAGAGATATAATTCTTGGAGAATTGGATATCATGAAGGACATGAATGAGCTAAAAACAAAAAAGTTGAGCGGTGAAAAGGAGGTTCTTGATAATCAAACAGACTTGTTTGTTGCGGACACTCTATTCTTTTCATCTGGTGATGTTGTTTTATTTAACTGGGGTGTTGTGCCTTATGGGCATAAAAAGTATGAAGTTACCATACTTAAAGTTGGCTCCGATGCTGTTAATATCGGCTCATGGCGGAGGTTGCGCGAGATGAATGGGGCACATCCTTCAAGATTCATCTCTTCTTTCAGAGTATGGGGTGATCGTTCAGATTTCCCAAAGATGATTGTTTGTCCAGAGGATTTTTGTACACCTGGGGAATATATTTTGACTGTTAGATGGAATACTTCAGACGGTAATAGCGAATCTGTTTCGAGTCGTGTATTTGCATTAAAATAAAGGCGCAATAGAATTGGTTTTAATTACAAAAAACACCCTCGCAAAAAAACACTCAATCTCCTTGGCATCTCCGCTCCGGAGAAAATGTAAAATACTTCTTAGTTAAATTTTTTGACGTCAGTACGAACGTACTGACGTCTTGTTGTATTGTGTTTCTTTCTTTTTTTTGATAACCTGAAGTCAGTACTTATCAAAGGAGGTGTTACATGGGAGAAAATACGCGCTTCGAAGATGTTTGTGAAGAAGAAATTTTAAGTGGAGTGTACGCCAAAGAAGACTGGGTGCCAGAGGATGAGGGAGGTTTGAGCGATAAAGAAGACTGGAAACCAGAGGATGTTTGTTGTCTGCATTCGTTAATCTAAAATTAGTATTTGGTAGTTACTAAAAAAAGGGCACAGTATTGTGTCCTTTTCTTTTTGCAAAAACTGTGAAAAACCTATAATATAAAGGAATTATGGAAAAGTCTCAAAAACTGCAAAAATCAAATTGGGCAGAGAAGGAGGAGGAAATATTGTCATTCTGGGATGAGAGTGAAATTTTTAAGAAATCTCTTGCAAAAAATGAAGGTAAAAAACACTTCGTATTTTACGATGGACCTCCATTTGCAACAGGGCTTCCACATTACGGACATCTCTTAACAAGTATTA
>CAYSEK010000071.1:0-3026 GCA_964430255.1 uncultured Candidatus Saccharibacteria bacterium | reverse complement strand
CATTGGTGATTTGGTCTACTTGCGATATTGGATTGGTGACATTTCCAACAAGAATACTTCTTGCCGAGTCAATTTTTTGTTTTGTTTCTGAATTGAGCATGATTTAAAAATTTATATTTTGTGATTCATGAGTTTCAATAAGAAATACTGCCATAGTGCCTGCAAGGTTTACTGCTAATTCCGCATGTCTTGGCATTGGTTTTATTTTTACAACACCTTTGCCGTGAGCATCGCCGAACCTGTTTCTAAGTGCACCAAGTCCACTTACTATACCAGAACAACCACCTAGTATTTGTTTAAATATATCTTCATTATGCTGATCGGGACTGAGGTTTAATTCCTTTGCAATATTTTTATAAATTATTGACAGGTCGTCTTTGTCAGTATATGTAATTTCTTTTTGAGTCGCTATAAATTTACAAGTACTTTCTAAAATAGTTCTGGCTAATGTAATAGCACCCTCTGGGTCAGTCTTGATTCTCTTAAGCCCTTTTTGAATTTCATTATGTATAGTGTTTGCGTCAAGGTTTGAAAGTTGTTTATTCGAAAGTGATTCCGAAATTGAGTTCTTGTTCCTTTTCTCCAAAAAATTTAATAATTTAGAAAATTCCTCCCATATAAACCCCCTCCTTTCTGCGTATGTTCCAAATTTATTTTTTATAAAACTCCAAAATTGAGATAAGTCTCTTTTTGTTCTTACAAAATCAGGTAGTAGATTTTCATATTCTAAGCTGTCAAGAAAAAACTTTCTTAAATTTTTATACTCTAAATCATTAGCACTCCCTCCTGTTGCATGATTAATGAGAATATCCTGAAGATATTCTGCTTTTTTTGTATCATTTTTTAAAAATTCTAAATCGTCCATAATCATTCCATAAACTGGTTAACTGGGATGTAGTCTTTGACATATTCGGGTATGGTTTGACGGTACCTGTTCAACGCTTGATATTCCGGCATAGTAAATCCGTTATATTCTCGTGGAAATCTTTTATTATTTATTTCATTTCTAAAATACTCATCGGCAATATACACTTTGAGATAATTTTTAATATGCGGAATATATTTATTTTCTGGTTTATAGATAGAAATAAATTTTTCACATTCTTCTTCCAAAAGCTCGTTTTTATCTTTGAATTTATCAATTCTTCCAAAAATACGCTCTAAAAATTCACGCCACGATAAACGGCGGTCAAGATTTTCACTCTTACGAATTTTCTCAAGATTCAAAAAAAGTTTTGGTTTATCTTCATATTTTTCACGTATGATGTGCACAGCCTTATCCCATTGCTCATTTTCTACTGCTGTTTTGATCTCCTCATCTTCTTGCAATTCTTCTCGCGCTTTTTCAAAAAGTCGACGGTCAACTTTCATTCCTTCAATACCGATAGGTTTCTCTGTAAGAGTTTTTACCTTATCATGGTCAAAAATCTCTATTTCATTAATATCGATATCAATACCATTACCATCTCCACCAGTTCCTTTTTGTTTTATAGGCAACTTTAAAATCTCATCATAGTCAAACTTCTCTTCAAAATATTCACAGTTGGCAAAGAAATCAAAGAGTTTGAAATTTTCTTTTTCATATTTATGTTTTTCTTCATATTCGTCAGTATATTCAAAAATAAATTTCCGAGTTCCTCGTCCTTTAATCTGAATAAAGTCAGTTGGTGAAAAAATTGGTCGCATAAGCGCAAGATTGAGTATGTCTTGGCAGTCATAACCAGTTGTCATCATTCCTACAGTCACGCAGACTCTGGTCTTGCTTGATTTGTAATTTTCTAAAAACTTTGTACGTCCATTGAGATTATTATTCGCAAAATTAATTGTGAATTGCCCTGCATCAGTGATATTTGAGGTAATTTGTATAGCAAAATCAGAACTGTATTTATCAGACCAAAGTTGGCTAGCCATTTTGTTAAGCATTTGAGTGACTTTTGAAGCGTGTTTTTGGCTTACGCAAAAAATAATACTCTTACCAATTTCTCCGCTGATTGGGTCTTTCAAAGCATTCTCAAAAAAAGTTTTACAAAAAACACGATTTGTTTTTTCAGAAAAGAATTTCCTTTCAAAATCTCTATGGAAAAAGGTCTCTTCTGATTCTTCACCTTCATCATTTTCTACCATAACAGCGTATCCTTTTTCTGAAAGTAATTCAGTTGTAATATCTGTACGCGCATCAGAGACAATTGGATTTATTAAGAACCCTTCTTGTACACCATCAAGTAAGCTATATCTGAAAGTTGGTTCGCCATTTGAACAACCAAAGGTTGTGTAGGTATCCAAAAGTTGTCGACGCTCCCACGCTCTTTGGTCTTTTGTAGATAATTTTTGTGGGTCAACATTTTTTAAATAATCCTTTGGTGTTGCTGTAAGTCCTAATTTATAACCAATAAAATATTCAAAAACTGCTCGCGAGTTTCCACCAATTGCACGGTGGCTTTCATCTGCAATCACTAAATCAAAATCCGTTGGAGAGAAAAGTCTTTTATATTTATCTTGTGCTGATAAACTTTGCACAGTAGAAACTACAATATCTGCTTTTTTCCAGTCATCACGATTTTGTTTGTAAACTACAGATTGAAAGTCATTACTTAAATATTGTACAAAATTCTTCTGAGCTTGGTCTTCTAGCTCTAAACGATCAACAAGAAATAAAATTCTTTTTGCATTTCCTGTTCGTAAAAATAGTTTTATAATCGCGGCAGAGATAAGGGTTTTACCTGTTCCTGTTGCCATTTCAAACAAGAAGCGGTCCTTACCACTCTCAGCGGATTTTTGTAAAGCATGTATTGATCTTAGTTGATACGGTCGTAAGATTCTCAATCCTTCATCTCGTAGATATTTTATACGAGTTTCTTCATTTTCGTATCTTGTGTCATCTTTAAAATTTGGATTCTGTGTGAGCGTAATATAGTCGTCATTTACTTCTTCATCAGCAAGGCGTTTATTATCTGGCTTGAAATCAAGACGGTGTGTCAAAGATTCTTGTGTTGGAAACTCAGTGATAATTTCAGGGTCACCTCGTT
>CAYSEK010000070.1:0-3393 GCA_964430255.1 uncultured Candidatus Saccharibacteria bacterium | reverse complement strand
TTGTTCCCGGTTCAGAGTTGAATCCAAGATTAATACATTTATTAATTATGAAAAAAGATATCATTCAGACCGTTAAAATTTTACTAACAGCGATAGTGTTGTCTCTCGGTATAAGTTATGTATACGCATGGACAGCACCTACTTTAGCACCTCCGGATGGCAATGTTCCTGCGCCACTAAACACAGGTTTAATTGATCAGACAAAAGGTGCTGGATTGGGTCTTACTAACTTAGTTGCTAATAGTATAACTCTTGGTGGAATTACAGAAACCACTTGGCCGTCTGTGCCAAGTGGAGCTGTTATGTCATTTGACCTAGCTTCTTGTCCGTCTGGGTGGAGTGAGTATACTAGCGCGCGGAATAGGGTAATTATTGGTTCTGGAAGTAGTTATTCTCGTGGTTCAACAGGAGGTGCAAGTACGGTTACTCTAACTATTGCTCAGATGCCAAGACATAATCATTCAATACTTGCTAAATATAATGATCCAGACATAGGTAATCCTGGAAGAGTGAAACTGGTTCGTCCAGGAGTCACAGGGACACAAACAACACATCCTACAGAATTTGCTGGAAACAATCAGTCGCACAATAACATGCAGCCATTTATAGCTCTATTGTATTGTATAAAAAGTTAATTTTTATACAAAAGGACATACTGAACAAAAAAACCGAGGATAATCCTCGGTTTTTATATGTAGACACAATTTAGTGTAGAGTCTAATGTTTATTGACTTGGTGTAGTAATTGGGTATCATGAAGATATGAGAAGTATCATACAATTTCATATTTCAAAAGAGGGTGAATATTATACTGCTTCCGGTATTGATTTTCCTGTTGTTACGCAAGGGGAAACACTTGATGAGTTGACTGCAAATATAAAAGAAGCGGTGTCTTTGCATCTTGAAGGAGAGGATTTGTCAGAGCTTGGTTTGAGTCCTAAGCCATCTGTTCTGGTGAATTTTGAGTTGCACACTGAACAGTATGCCTAAATTAAAAGTTCTTTCTGGTAAAAATGTTGTTAAAATCTTAAAACAGTTTGGATTTTTGACCGTTGGGCAGAAAGGAAGTCATATAAAATTACAGAGAACTGTTGGCGACGGAGTAAGGCAATCCCTTACTATTCCCAACCACAAGGAGCTTGGGAGAGGAACTTTGAGAGATATCTATAATCAAGCATTGCGTTATCTTTCTGAAAAAGAACTTGCAGAATATTTTTTTAATACATAAGATAAAAACCGAGGATTATTCCTCGGTTTTTATGTGAGATGTTTTATTGGACACCGAGTGTCCAATAATTAATTGTAATTCACTATGGAATTTGATAGTTATTATATTGTGTCTAGGTGGTTTTTTTTGTGGACAATGTTGTTTGATTTTTTATTATGGGGGGGGTATACTTATGAGAAGAAAGTATGAATGAAATAAATGAACAGTTTAATACAGAGAATAAGAATAAAAAATCCCCGATTTTTTATTTGGCGATAATTGCGCTTGTTGTATTTGTTGTAGGTGTTGTTGTCTTTGTTTTTATTACTCCAGACATGGACAATGACACAGAAAATGTTTCTTCGATATCAACATCTTCCAGCGGTGAAAGTCGAAATATAGACAAACAAAAAATCAGAGAGGAGCTTGCAAAACCAAGCAACTTTACTCTTACAGAGGAGGATAAAGAAAAAATTAGAGAGGAGCTTGCAAAACCAAGAAGTTTCACACTCACAGAAGAAGATAAGCAAGCAATAAGAGAATCATTAGCACAGTAAATTATTATTTTATTACAATAATTATTATGAAAAAAGAATTCATCCAAACGTCAAAAATACTACTTACTGCAGTTGTTTTATCGTTAGGTGTAAGTTATGTATACGCATGGACAGCACCTACTGATGCACCACCAGCAGGTAATACCCCAGAACCAATCAATGTCGGCAGTGTTGCTCAAGACAAGGATGGAGTCTTAAGGGCTTGGGGTTTACGTTCTTTTCTAGATCTTACTGTGGATGGAGATATGGATGTGTTGGGCGGTATAACTTTGGGTGGTGTGAGAGAGACCGCTTGGCCTGCAGAAACAGACCCAACAGTAACTGCTAGCGTTAAAGATGGTGTTTCTTGGAGTGAGGTGTCTGCAAGACCTACAGGGATTGCTCAAGGGGCTTGTCGTTGGGTGGCTAGTCCATGGAGTTGTACCTGGGAGATTGCTTGTAATTCAGGAGAGTATGTGGCAGGACTTAAGGATACAGGAGGTGATTGTCCTTTGGAAATAAAATGTTGTCAGGCTGTATTACAATAAAATAAAAACACGAAAAAGTATTAACAAAGTAAGGAAAAAGAACTTGCAGAATATTTTTTTAATACATAAGATAAAAACCGAGGATTACCCTCGGTTTTTTTTGTAGGGAGATTGCAAGTGTTGCTCTCTCAAGATTTTTTTCCGTTGAGTATCTCTGTTGCCTGTGTAGGGTTGCCTAAACATGGAACACATGCATGACCCGAGCGATGTCGCAAAAAACGTTTTCTTTCTTTCGTAGATTCATGTCCTCGGTCTACGTCCAGCTTGTTGCTTGTGTTTTGTGGTTGATGATTTCTGGTGCTGTGCGGAGATTGTGGAGGTGTTTGTCTTGAGTAGTGTTTCTTGAGACTGCGGGCAATCTCGGCTTTCTTTCTTTGTTTGTTAAGCTCATTCATTTTGTGTCTCCTTTTCTGTTGTTAAGAAAATACATCAATAAGCCGTTGTCCATTCGCAATATATGTAATGTATCTCCCGCATTTTGGTAGGTTTTCTGCCGGTTTGTTTTTGTGTGCAAGTCTTTGTATTTCCGCGTACTTTTTACAGGGTTGTTTCATCTCAACGTACTCCCCTTATAACTTATCTGTGTGTACTTTAGTGCAGAGGTTGTTTCATGTCAAGTTGTTTTATGAGATAATACAATAATGATAAGTAAAAGAAGTTGCAATAATCTTGATGGGCAGGGGTATACATTTTTGTCTACAGAAAAGAAGAATGTATTAAACATTGCCTTACGCGTCACTCCTTTAGTGTGTGTTGTCTTGGTTATTGCTGGGCTCTATTATCAAAGCATTGTTATTTTTCTTACTCTTTCAACGTTCGCGCTTTTAGGAGTTATTACGACCAAAAGACAGCCAATCGATGCCCTTTATAATTTTTTTGCCGGAATGACTGGGCGTCAGAAGCTTCCGCCAAGTCCCACTCAGAAGCGTGTTGCGTGTGCAGTCGGTTTGTTTTTCTTGGGTGGGGCTACTGTGTCAATTTACTTAGGTAGTTCATTGTGGGTGTATATTTTTGCAATTTCATATGTTGCTGCCGCGGGGACTATGGCACTCACTCATTTCTGCTTCGCTTCGTGGATATATAACTATATCCGAAGTAAGTAG
>CAYSEK010000069.1:0-3494 GCA_964430255.1 uncultured Candidatus Saccharibacteria bacterium | reverse complement strand
TATGACATGCAGACAACATCGCAATGGAGGTAAATTCCATGGCAGACATACTACTTATATTGACACCGCTGCAGAAATTGCTGACCATGCGGTAACACTTGATGAAGTTACCGGAATATTATCTGGAGTTATATCATCTGGTATCGGAAACTGCGGAGGACGCCGCCATGTCAAAATCTCTGACATGCTTTGCGAACGAACAAAACGCCCCGTAGGGATACTTCTTGTAGTAAGAGAAAATGGTGGTGCACAAAGAATCTTCATACGCTCTTTTGATATCAAGAAGACAAAACTCTCAATTGCAAAATATGCTATAGGCAACAACATTCATGTCAATTTTAGAGAAGCACAAAAAATAAGCTGAAAGACCGCCTACTCAACTAAGAATAAGCGGTTTCTTTTTTTACCAAACCAATATAGATTATTTCCTTTTGGCTCTCGAGCGGTCTGTTTCCGTTAAGTATTTTTTCCTTAGACGTACACTATTCGGGGTAATCTCTAGGTATTCATCTTCTGACATAACCTCAAGTCCTATTTCAATAGAAAGTTCCTTATGAGGAGTAAGCGCGATATTCTCATCAGAACCAGAAGCACGCATGTTTGTGAGTTGTTTACCTTTTATCGGGTTCACGGTCATCGCTTCCCCCTTTGAGGTGTTACCTATAACCATTCCTTCGTAAACTTCCGTATTTGCTCCAATATAAAGCTCCCCACGCCCTTGCAGGTTGTATAGAGAAAAACCAAGAGCTTTTCCTCTTACCATTGATATCATTGAACCCGTTTCCTTTTTGGATATTTCTCCAGCGTAATCTTTAAATCCGATAACTCTACTTGAGATAATCCCCTCTCCTTTTGTATCAATAACAAACTGTCCACGATAACCCAAAAGCCCTCTTGTAGGTATTTCAAATATCAATCGCACTGTATTTTCATGTTGTTTCATTTCCAGCATTGCCCCTTTTCTTTGTCCAAGCTTTTCAATAACAGTTCCTTGAAATTCACTTGGGACATCAATAGTCACCTCTTCATAAGGCTCCTGCTTTACTCCATCTTTTTCCTTTATAATGATATGGGGTTGTGATACTTGAAGCTCATATCCTTCTCTGCGCATATTTTCAAGCAATACCGCAATGTGCAACTCTCCCCTTCCGGCAACTTTAAATGTTCCTTCAGAAAAATCAACTTCAAGTCCCACGTTTATTTCAAGCTCTTTTTCTAGTCGTTCACGTATCTGTCGTCCTGTTACGTATTTTCCTTCTCTTCCTGCAAATGGAGAATCGTTAACGAGAAAATCCAATGTAATAGTAGGCTCATCAACTTTGATAGCAGAAAGTGGTTCAGTGCTCTCGTCTGTTGTTATGGTCTCACCAATGAAAATATCGGGAAGTCCTGCAAGCATGACAATATCACCCGCGGTTGCTTCTTTTGCTTCATCCCGAGATGTACCTTTGAATGTAAATAGTTTAGTTATTTTACCACCCCTTATTTCCCCTGTTGGTTTCTTTATGAATATAGTACTTCCATCTTTCAATATACCTTCGTATATCCTACACACCGCCATTCGTCCTAGGAAATTATCATACCCAAGATTAAACACTTGAGCTTTTGCTGGTGCGTCGAGATCTGCAGGTGCGGGTGGCACCTCTTCCAAAATTGTGTCCAAAAGAGGAGTTAAGTCTTTTGACTCATCTTCCAGATTCTTTTTTGCTATACCGTCACGACCAACTGCATAAACAGTAGTAAAATCGAGCTGTTCATCACTCGCACCAAGCTCCATGAAAAGCTCAAAAACATCTTCTTCAGCCTGTTTTGGGTTGGCTGCCGGTTTGTCTATTTTGTTTATAACGACGATTGGCTTTAACCCAAGCTCTAGAGATTTCTTCAAAACAAAACGTGTTTGAGGCATGGGTCCTTCTTGAGCATCCACTATCAACAAAACTGAGTCAATCGAACGAAGCACACGCTCAACCTCTGACCCAAAGTCTGCATGCCCCGGAGTGTCCACGATGTTTATTTTTGTATCCTTGTATAAAAGCGATGTATTTTTCGCATAAATAGTAATGCCACGCTCTTGCTCTATTTTGTCGGTATCCATACTCATTCCGTCAGCAAACATACCCGTCTGCCTCATAATGGCATCGGTAATCGTAGTCTTTCCATGGTCAACATGGGCAATAATTGCAATATTTCTAATTTCCATAATATTTAGTTTTTGGATTATCCAACAAAAAAAGCGCGTAAAACGGCTTTGATGCACAAATAATACATCAAAAGCGATAAAAAATCAATAGTATACATGTAATCCTTTACATAGCATAAATAACCTTACTTTACACAAATATCATACGTGTGGTATAATGTGTATTAATTATTACTTAATACAGACGTATTATGATTAAAGACAAAGACGTATTATTAAAAAAAGCTAATTTGATACTTCAAGATGCGAAGCTACAAAGTAGTGACATGCGACTATGGGAAAACAAGCTAGAAAGCTCTTCAGTAGAAATTGTCTCATTATTTTTAGACACTTTTGAAAATGACATAGAATTACTTAAAATGGCAACAGGTAACCTAAAAAAGAAAATTGGGGCTGTTGAAAATTCTGAAAAAATAAAAAATCTCATTCAAGAGGAAAAAGAAGTATTAGAAAAATATCTGAATGAATAATCTCCACTCATTCAGCACATTAATATTAAAGCAGTAAAAAATATGACTTTTGAAAAAATCAGACTAAATACGAAGCCAGAAGAAAAAAGTAACGAAAAAGACAACACGACAAGTAGTATTGAAATTTCTGGCACACCACAAGAGCAGAGAGAAAACACTGAGAATATGGAAAATGCTGAGTCGTTAATAAATGCAGAACAAAATATGCTCGAAGAATTGTTCCAAGAAAAAATTATGACTGCAATAGAACAAGAAAGTGAAAAATACGAGGAAGACCACAAAATCGAAAGACCCGTAGAAGATGAAGATGCAAACGATGAAGAACAAAAACAAAAGAATATAGAAAGTGCAGGTATAAGCTCACTTATTAATAAAATACCTACAAGAGCGAAGCGTTTTATTAATGCAATGACAATGGCTTCAATTATTGCCGGTGGAATATCAGTATCAATGATACCAAGCACCGCCGAGGCTGGCGGAAATACGTATAGCTGGAAAGAGCAGGTGGATGACTACAGAAAAGCATACAGAGAAGAAAAACAACGAATACGCAAGATGGACACTGCAAGACATAAAGCAAAACAAGCAGCAGCAAAAGCTAGAACAAGGCAGAGTATAAAAAGACTTGACGATAGAAGAATAGAAAATAGACAAATGAAAAGTCACATCACCCACGATGCCAGACACGCAGCCCGGGGAGATGATGTACATGGACCAAGTGCAGGAAAAGTAATAGCGGACTTTTTGTACCAGATGTTAAATGAAGGTAATCAGGACAACCAACAAGAAAAATAACATCCTAGATTATACCTAAAAAAAACGCT
>CAYSEK010000068.1:0-3527 GCA_964430255.1 uncultured Candidatus Saccharibacteria bacterium | reverse complement strand
CATTTTTGCTTTTTCCTTTTCCTTGCGATTGCTGCCAGTCCAATGAGCCCTGAGCCAAAGAGCCATACGGCAGGTGGGATTGGAACTGCGGATTTGAATACCAGCATGTCAGGACCTTGATCAGGTCCATCCCAGAGCACAAACATAAAGTCGCTGTAGTCATACGTTGGGTCAATTTCTGTTGCCACCGCCATGTTGTATACATCAAGAAGAGTGTCCGTACTTGTCGGATCCGGGTACCCTCTACTGGAGTAATCCCAAGCACCAGTTCCGTCCAGTATATCCCACGCCATTTCATTAAATGAAGCCGTCCACAGAGGGTCGGCAGGATCATATCCGAGCATTCCGTTGAGCAAAAACCATGAAGCATTACTGTATTCTTCCGGAGTGTACATCATAGAAGCGCCAGACACGATATCGTTGTAGGTGTAGAGACCGCTTTCCCACGTTCTTGTGTAGTCGGTTTGCCAACCAGGGTTTGTGATGACACTATAGAAGACATCAGTCATCATCGCCTGATATTTCACACCATCAATGTCCAGTGTAACAATGCCGACAAAGTAGCCAGCATCTGTCATCCCGACAGTTCCACCTTCCACAACTCGTACTGTTACCGCATTAGCGGATCCGGTAAGAACAGAGAAGAAAACAAGAACAGCTAAAATCAAAGATTTAAATGCGTTCATTTCATACCTCCTCCGACGTCAGTCGGAATAATTTGGACGTCGGACGTCCAAATGAATATTGCAAAATCGCAATAGAAATAAAGGAAAAAACTAAAATGTAAAAGAGCACCTGTTTGTCCTTAACTGCCTCAACCCTACACCATTCCTCCAATCTTGTCAAGCACGATTTTGTCGTTGCAAAATAATCGTGATATTTAGTATTTTTGATGTGGTGCAGTTATTTCTTGAACTCAGACCCGCAATGTTTGACAGACGAATGTGTTTTATGTAGTATTAAAAGTATTCATTAGAAGATATGTTAAATTTAATGGAAAAAATTGAGGGGTATTATAAGAGCTATCTATATTCAAAGGAGGCTGATTTTAGGGTGTAAAATATATAAATAATTTAAATCCTAAAATGAGCCCCCTTAAACAAAGGAGGCTTTTTTTGTTCTTTACAAATCCATACATAGAAAAAGGAGTGCAATCATTATGAAAAATATCGCAATTTGCTACGATGAGGAGCGTGCAATGTTTGATAATTTTTCAAACACTGCGAATTCTTTGATCAACAACGCTGGTATGTTTATAAAACCTAAGTCAGAACTACATGCTGGTATTGAATTGGAGTTTACCGTTGTTGATAAAAAAATGAATCTTGCACCACAAAATATTCGTGATGCAGTAGTGAAGGCTTACCCACAACAGATGAGCGTTGAATTAGGAGCGCATCAACTTGAAATTCTTTCAAATCCTGCAGTAAATATTTATGGTAATGGTCTTGATGTACTTGAAAGACAGATGTCTGATTGTACGGAAGAAGCATTACACGTATTACGTACACACGATGCGGGCATTGTCCGAATAGGAGCGTTTCCTACTTCATTAGTAAACAACGTGGAGTATACTAAAGGGTATAAAAAATATTGCATATGTCCACAATGGCATCTAGACAGACAGCGTTCAGCTCAAGAAGATATCGGTAAGTGCGCATGGGAAACAATATCAGACCCAATGGTTGTCTCTCTCTTGAATGCAGTGCAAATAAGTATTGACGGTACAAGTTTTGAAGATGTAATTGATAAACTTAATCGTTCAGTAATGATTAGCCCTTTTGCTACTACACTTGCTGCAAATGCACGCTTTTTAAATCTTGAGGATACAGAGTATCACGATGTAAGGTTTGAAGTGTGGAGAAAAAGCCATGACACGCGTACTGCAGAAGAGATATCTAGTGGTAAATTTACTCGTGTAGGAATGCCGAGTAATTACTATATTGATATAAAGGATTACTTTAATCGTATTTCCTCACATCCATTTGTTCTCAGCGGTGGTCAATTTACGGAACATGCTTTTGAGATTAGTAATGGTCTGTATTGGAAAGACGCACGTCTTAAGTTTTTTCATGAAAAAAATGTTGTTGCGGTGGAATTTCGCCCAATAGCAGTACAGCCTACACTAGAAGAGGATTTTGCTTTGATTGGGTTTTATGTTGGTCGATTGCTTTGGAGTCAGCAGTACAATGAGAAACTTCTACCAATCAACATGGTTCATAATAATAAAATGGAAGCTATGTTACACGGAATGAAGGCTGGTCTTTTCTTCAATGATAATGCTGGGCGTGTTGTTTTTGCTAACGCAAAAGACGTTTTGGCTATTGAAGTAGATCGTGCTATGGATGGATTAAGAGCGCTTGATATTTCTAACGAGACGATAGCGCGCTATGAGGAAATACTGTGTAAAAAAATTATTTCTGGAGATCCTGCAGAGATGTTTTATAACACACTTATAAAAAAAATATCTGGTACAGATTTGGCGTTAATGGATTTTAGTAAACGTAGGGAATTGTTTATTGAAACTATGGACACATTGAATCTTGTTAGATTTTAAATATAAAGAAAAAGGGGGTTGACTATTTAGGCAATCCCCTTTATTTTTTAAATATGAGAGATAAAAATACACTTACGCTTATTGAAACTTTATTAATCCAACTTTTGGAAATACCATCTGAGACTGGAGAAGAGGTGTCTATCGGAGATTTCATTATTGAACAGTTGAATGAACGTGGCTTTGATGTACAGAGGCAGTTTGTTGAGGATGAACGGTTTAATGTTGTTGCACGAAAAGGTAAATCAGATACATGGATTGTTGCTCATATGGATACAGTTCCAGGGCAAATTCCCATTAAAGTAACATCCGAATGTATTTATGGAAGAGGTGCATGTGACAACAAGCAAAGCATTGCAGGGGCAATTCTTACAGGGGAACAACTAAACGATATTAATTTACTTTTTACCGTTGGTGAAGAAAGTAATTTTGTTGGTGCAAAAAAGGCTCAAGAAGAGGGAATTAAGGGTAATTTTGTTATTATCCAAGAGCCGTCTCGGTATAAAGTCTTAACTGGGTATCGTGGAGTTATTGCATTTAAAATTATTGCAAAAGGTACAAGTCAACACTCAAGCTTGGATGGCAACGATAGCGCTATACATAAATTAATTGATGTGATCTGTCGTATGAAAAAAAATGAATGGAATGCTTTTAATGCCGGGAGAATTTGTGGAGGGGAGGTAGAGAATATTGTCGCGGATTATGCAGAAGCAGATATTTTGGTGCGTCCAAAGACTTTGGAAGAATATAAGCTTATAAAAAAAGCTCTTGTAAATTTGAATCTGAAGGATATTTGTATTTCAATTAAAAACGATGTACCTCCATCTAAGAGTGATGTACCTTTTCCAGAGAATATTGCGAGGGGTTTTTCAGAAATGGCTTTCTTTAAAAATAGCATAGAGTTTGGTGCAGGGGATATTGTTAACGCGCATACAGACCATGAGCATATAATAAGAAAAGATTTAAATGAACT
>CAYSEK010000067.1:0-3827 GCA_964430255.1 uncultured Candidatus Saccharibacteria bacterium | reverse complement strand
CACTCTCATCTATCTTCCATTTATATATCTTCAGACCAAGCGCTTCCTCTATCATAGCTCGACGCTCTTTTATGTTTGCATTTAGAATCCTGTCCGCCTCGCCTTGTGAAATAATATGATGTCCAGTCGCTCCAATGTGAACTTTTGCCAAAAGCTCAATAATATCCCGCAAACGAACCTGTGAATTATTTATAAAATACTGATTGCTTCCATCGCGAAACACCTGACGTTTTACAACAACCTCATCATAATCAATATCAAACTCTTTGCCCGTGTTATCAAAAACAATAGACACGCTGGCATGATTAGAACGTCCAATACTCTGAGAACCATTCCAAATAAGATCCTCTCCCCGCTTGCCACGCATAGATTTCATAGATTGCTCGCCAAGAACAAACCGAATTGATTCGGCAACATTTGATTTTCCTGACCCGTTTGGACCTACAATAGAAGAAACAGGAGAATTAAATTCAAATACCGCCTTCTTGGCAAATGATTTAAACCCTGAAATTTCCAAACGTTTTAAATGCATAAATTTATTTGTTTGCCCAACCCTTTTTATAAAGAGCTGCAGATGCTGCTTTTTGCTCTGCTTCTTGTTTTGATTTACCTGATGCCTCGTCAACTTGCTCTTCGTCTAAAAATACCGCTACAGTAAATTCCTTGTCATGATCAGGACCAACCTCTGATAATATTTTATACGAAGGAGTTATACTGACCTCATCTTGTGCTTTCTCTTGGAACAAGCTTTTTGCGTCCTTCCACAATCCTTTCTCTACAATCTCATCTATTTTATGAAACAAAGCATCCGAGATAAATTCTTTTGCTTTTTTATATCCACTGTCGAGATGTATCGCTCCAATCACAGCTTCAAAAGTATTTGCAAGTATGTACTGCCTTGCTCTTCCTTTGTCTTTTGCTTCCCCTTTGGAGAGTAGTAAAAATTCCTCCATCCCAAAATCACGTGCTGCAGTGGAAATCGCAACCGTGTTTACAAGTGCTGCACGAAAGCTCGTTAAGTCTCCTTCTGGTTTGTCAGGGTACTTATCATACAAGTATTCTGTCATGGCAAGCTCAAGTACTGCATCTCCCAAAAACTCCAAACGCTCATTATGTCCCCATCCAAGTCCTTTGTGTTCATTGATATATGAACGATGAGTGAACGCTTGCCTTAGTAGGTCTTTGTTTTTAAATGTTACCCCAATCCTATCTTCAAATTTTGAAAATTCTTTCACGATATTATAGTTTGTAGCATGTAGCTTATAACTCAAGCCGTTGATACGGTGTTATGTTACAAATTACAGGTCACAAGTTTTGATTATTTTTTTAATAATATATTGATTGCCTTTGTGATGATTGGAAGTATGTCGTCGTAAATATTCAAATCCAATATATCTGCCATCTTGAACCACTGCGCATCATCAAGTCCTCCTGTCTCTTTAAGTTTTAGATCTTCAAATCCTGCTTCTGCAAGAAAATACACAACCTGCTTTCGTATTTTTCCATTCTCTGGGTGAGAAGCAATATATTCATTACTCCCTAATTCTTCTTTCGCGGACACCTTAATCCCAAACTCTCCGCTTACAACTCTCTCTACACCGCTATTTTTATCTTCACCTTCTTCTAAGTGACCTTTTGAAAGTGTCCAATGTCCAAAGATGTCATGCACAAGTGCTAGATAAACTTCCTCACCTTCTCTAGCATACACGACAGCACCTGCTAACACTTCAATAGGAAGTTTTGAAATATCTATCTTCCCCTTTTTCTTTTTACTTTTACCATCCTTCCCCGGCTCGCCCATTTCTTTATACACTGCACCAAGTACTCCATTAACAAACTTCCCGCTATTCTCTCCTCCAAATGATTTTGCGAGCTCAATAGCTTCATTGATTGCAACTTTTGAAGGAACCTCGCTACTATCTCCATACATAAGTTCATATAACCCTATTCTTAGTACATTTCTGTCTACTGTAGATATTTTTTCTATTGGCCACTCAGGTGCAGCTTTTTCTATAATTCCATCTATCGTATCTATTTTTGAGAGCAAATTAGACAGGAGATCTTCCATAAATGAAACATCTCCCATTCCAGGAGCAAACTCTTCAGCGTTTCTCAAGAGGGCCTTTTTTATATCCTCATCAATCTCCCGTATAGACGAAAGACCATTATTAAAATCCAACTCAAATAGTGTTTGCAGTACAATTGATCTTGATAAGTGCCTATTTGCCATGTCAAAATGAGTATTAACGAATATCTTTTGTACATTAAGTAAAATTACTCAATGAAATTTCGCAATCCGTGAATTCATTATCCGGCAAGCCAGATAATGAATTCACAGGCGAAGCCTTTATTTATCAGACAGTGCCGCTGCGTCTAATTTCTTTGGTGTATCCTTCTCTTCTTTTTGCTCACCCATTCCAAGAGCCTTCTTTTTCTCATTCTTTTTTGTATTCTTCTTTTCTACTTTGCTTAATACATCAACAATTTCCTTACCTCTGTATGAGCCACAATTACCACACATTCTGTGTCTTAGATGAGATGCACCACATTTGCCACACGTAGAAAGACGCGGCTCTTTGAGCGCGTGATGTGATCTTCTATTGGCTGTGTGAGCCCTTGTGTGTCTCATTCGTACTGACATGAGAACTACTATAGCAAATTATTATAAAAAAACAACCCCCGTATGAATTTATACGGGGGTGCTTATCATGCTACTGCTTTTTTATGAGTACAAAACGACGGTCGTTTCTTTGTCTTACATTTACTACAATTGCATGAATTTTGAGCATATGGAAGAAGTATACCTTTTACAAAACATTCAATAGACTCGAGCTCTGTATTGTTTTTAGAAACAACAACAAGATCAACGCCTTCTGAGTGCACAGACACCTCAGGTTTAACATAGTGCCTAGAGATCATATCACTTGTATGACATATCACAGAGTTATTTATCTTCCCCTTTTTCTTTGTAAATCTTATAATGTGTCTCCCACGCTGATGTATTATTTTACAATTCAACTTCGTACTCCTCTCTCTTCTTAAATTAAACAACAAAAATTCCAGAAGCTATTATACCATTGATTTTTATTTATGCAAATTCTTCAAAAAGCTTCTTCTGTGTATATCCAAAAGACCGTATTTTTCAATACTTTCGTAGTGCTTTTTTGTGCCATATCCTTTATGGCTATCAAACCCATATTGTGGATACTTTTTTGAGATCTCTACCATCATTCTGTCCCTTGTCACTTTAGCAATAATAGATGCAAGGGAGATGATTGGTTCTTTTTCATCACCTTTTATAATCGTTTTTTGTTTATACTGCTCTGGCGCGTGCAAAAGCCCATCAAGCAACACCTCCACTTGGACGTCGGACGTCCAAAAAGAAGAGAGTTTTTCAATAGATTGCTCCACTGCTAATATCGTAGCTTTGCTTATGCCAATCTCATCGATCGTACCTGGAGAAATACTGGCGGTTGCATAAGAAATATCAGAATGCTCTTCTGCATACAAAAACCACTCTTCCCTCTTTTTCTCAGATAACTTTTTTGAGTCATTTGGACGGGTGCCACCAAACGAAAAACCATATGGCATCATCGCCGCTGCCACAGTGACAGGGCCCGCAAGCGGACCCCGCCCAACTTCATCAACTCCTATTAAATACTGAGTTTTTTGCATAATTCATATTATACACTACATTAAAAACAACCTCGCTGACGTAAGTACGCACGTACTTACGTCACTTGACGAACACAACAACACGGGCTAATTTGTGATCAGAGAAGTTTCTTGTAAATTCAAACGAACGAGGTGATATCATGATAAACGAA
>CAYSEK010000066.1:0-3984 GCA_964430255.1 uncultured Candidatus Saccharibacteria bacterium | reverse complement strand
ATTGAAAAAGTGCTTAAAAATGGTACTATATTTGCTATGGGTTCTGATTTTACGATAAAAACTGAAGTGTTTGAGGGTCCATTGGACCTACTTTTATCTCTTGTAGAGAAACGGAAACTTTTTATAAATGATATTTCTCTGGCCACAGTCGCAGATGACTATATTTCTCACTTACAAAGACTTCAGAATCTTCCAATAGGGCACACTGCAAATTTTATCTTGATCGCATCAACTCTTGTACTTATAAAATCAAAATCTCTTCTCCCTACACTAAAACTTACAGAAGAGGAGGAAGCAAGTATTGAGGATCTTGAGCAAAGACTCAAAGAGTATCAGCGAATCAAAGAACTTAGTATTCATGTAAAAGAAAAGTTTGGTAAAAACATTATGTTTCAGCGAAGTCAGTCAGTATATAAAGATCCCGTTTTTTCACCAGACAAAAAGACAGACACAGAAAATCTTTTTTCAGCAATAAAAAATGTTATAAAGAGTCTACCTAAGAAAGAAATAATTCCCAAAACGGTAGTTAGGAAAGTGATAAGCTTGGAGAAAGTAATTGAAGATCTTACAGCACGCATCCAGTCCAGCTTGTCTATGAGCTTCAAGGAATTTGTGGGGGTTGGTAAAAAAGAAAAAGTTGAAGTTGTCGTAGGGTTTCTTGCAATGCTTGAATTAGTAAAACAAGGAGCGATAGATGTAATGCAAGGAGAACGATATGGTGATATAAATATGGAATCAAAAGAAGTCGGAGTTCCAAAATATATGTAATTTTATGCCTTTAACATTAGATTCAAAAATTGAAGCAGTACTCTTTTTTAAGGCAGAGCCGGTCTCTGTTAAGAAATTAGCGCAAATATTAGATGTGACCGAGGGTGAAGTGCAAGATGGTATATCTGTGCTTGAGGAAAAACTTTCAGGCAGAGGGGTTGGTTTATTGCATAAAGACGGAGAAGTAATGCTGAGTACTTCTCCAGAAGCGAGTACAATAATAGAAGGGCTTATAAAGGAAGAACTTTCAAAAGACCTTGGGAAGGCTGGTCTCGAGACCCTCTCCATTGTTCTTTATAGAGGTCCTGTCACACGAAGTAAGATAGATTACATAAGGGGAGTTAGTTCTACCTTTATATTGCGTAATTTGCTTGTGCGAGGGCTTGTAGAGCGTGTGTCAAACCCTGATGACCAGAGAAGCTTTTTGTATCGTCCTACATTTGAGCTCCTTTCTTACTTAGGCGTGTCAAAGATGGAGGATCTGCCAGAATACAAAGAAACGAAAGAGAACCTAGAAGTATTTGAAGCACAAAAAGAAGACAAAGAAGAAGATGTGATTGCGGGTAATAAGAACGATAATACAACTGAAATACCAGAAGGGGTGGATGTTCAAAGCAGTGAAGTAGACGTTGATAGTGACGAAACAAATAAAAGATATGAATAATAATAAAAATTTACATTTCCTGTTAATTCTTTTATTCTTTCTTGTAATTATTACAGGACCATATTTGTTCAAGCAGACATTGAATGGAGAATTGAAGAACGAGTTTATCCAATTAGTGGGGGTTGAAGAAAAAACAAAAAATCCAGAAGAGACAGGCGATCCTTTTGCAAATTTAGGGCTTGGTGCGAAAGCGGTATACGTATTGGATGTAAATAGTGGGAATGTGATGTATTCATACGGAGAAGATGATGTGTTGCCACTGGCATCACTTACAAAACTTATGACAGTGATTATTGCCACTGATCTTATTCCGGAATCAACAGTTATTACTATAAACAAGGAGGACATAAGAAAAGAAGGTGATTCAGGTTTGTTTGTTAATGAAAGATGGAGGTTGTCTGATATCATTGATTTTACGCTTATTTCATCGTCTAATGATGGTGCAAGTGCGATTGCCTCAGTTGCCGGATCTTTGGGACAGAATGCATATAGCATGTCGCAGGAAGAAGCGAAGAGTATCTTTGTAGAAAAAATGAATGCAAAAAGTATTGAGTTGGGATTTTTAAATACGCAGTTTTCAAATGAGTCTGGTTTGGATTTAGACGATAGTATGAGTGGGGCGTATGGCACAGCAAAAGAAATCGCATATCTGATGGAGTATGCTATAAAAAACAAACTTCATTTTATTGAGGCAACTTCCGTCAATAGTATTTCTCGTACATCGCTGGACGAGATCAAGCATACAACAAAAAATACAAACGGACATACTGGAAATATCCCGGGAATTATTGCTTCAAAAACTGGTTTTACAGATCTGGCAGGAGGGAATCTTGTTGTTGCCATTGATGTAGGCGTAATGCATCCAATAGTTATATCTGTTTTAGGTTCAACTATTGATGGGCGCTTTGAAGATGTTGAAAAATTGGCATGGGCAGTATTGGATTATCTCAATAAGTAAAATATATCGTGAAATATCGAGCACTTTTTAAAATGCTTGGTTTGGATGCAGTTAAAAACTTCCTAGCTTATTTATTAAAAAACCGGATAAAATATTTTATCCGGTTTTGGTTTCAGTTAAAGAATATTTTGTAGAAGCCTTATTTCAGGCTTTTGCAGTTCTTCCTCTAAGATTTTCAATTTACTCGCTCTGCTTTGTGGTGCATCTAGAAATATTGCAATATTACCTTTCCATATTTTTAAAAACACAGGAATGGACATTCTCGTGTTCCCAGTTGAAGGGTCGGCAAGAAAAACAGTTTTATTCTTTATCCCTCTTAAAACAGAAAAATGTTTATAGTCTTTTGTTTCAAGATATACCAATATCGGTCTGTCTATTTTCAAGAGGGAACTTTGTTTTAATATTACCGCATAAACTTTGTATCCTAATTTTTCAGATAAAAGTTCCAAATCAAAAATTGAAAGTCCTTTGTTTATAATTTCTTTCTTCCTGTCTTCGGGAACGCTTTCCAGGAAATCAGAAAGCATCTTTCTTTCATCCAAGGTGTCATCTCCAAAATGATACTTAAACAAAGTAAGCAGAGAAGACACCCCACAGGAAAAATCATACTTTTGCATGACAACATTTTCTTGTTTTAAACCTACGAAAGTTTTTATAGTTTTTTCTTTTTCTATAACAATAGAAGTACAGGAAGAAAGAAAAAGAAGACACCAGAACAATATAAACATTTTCATGTTAGTAGCTCCATGAAGCTGAAAGTCGGAAGGTTGTATCAGGTGCATTATCTGAAAGACCAAAGGAAAGTGACGGTTCAATAGAAAACTTTTTACTCGCACTGTATGTCTCTCTTATCGTAAGGGTAGATATTGGCGACAGCGTCGTATCTTCGTTAGACATTTTACTCATGGACAGTTCACCACCAAAAGCAATTTTATGATTTACTGCAAAAGCAGATCCAAACCTAAAGCCAAAAGAATTACTAGCATTACCAAAAGGATGCATGTAAGAGATTCCCGTGTATAAAACCACAGGATCAATAGACATGATTGTTGTCAATTCAGCTGTCATGGCTGTGTCTTTTGGATAGAGCTCGCTTTCACTCTCCATTGGAGAAGAAAAAGACAAGGTTCCAACAAGTTCCGGTCTGTCTGCGTTTTGGACCAGTAATGTTTTTTTAACTCCTAAGATTGCGTTATTAAAGCCTGACGTTTTTTTTGTTGACCTCAAACATAAAATCATATTTCTGTGTATTCGTGTAGCTTACGGGAATAGAAGCAAAAACCTCCGCCCCATATCCTACGCCTAAAGAATACGAAAGTGCTAAAGAAAAAACTCTCTGACTGTATGAAGTGGTCAAAATTCTTTGCTCATCATTTGTCATAGAAAAAGCAACTCCAAATCTCGCATCTCCTTTCTGGAGCAACACTGTAGTATCCTTCAAAAAAAGAAGATGACTTTCCACGGATGCGTCTTCTTCACCAATAGGCTTTTCTGCGAAGACTAGAGACGGTGTAAAACAAAAAAGACAAATTGAGATTAAATTTTTAAAGTACATTTTAAATTCCCCTGTTGTGTGTTGAATTTGAATTTATCC
>CAYSEK010000065.1:0-3988 GCA_964430255.1 uncultured Candidatus Saccharibacteria bacterium | reverse complement strand
ATGCGGGAGAAGGTCGAACCTTGAGGAGCAGGTAATTGCAGTTATCCACACCTTAAAATTGCCCTTAATTTACTTGTTGTATTATAATAGAGAGTAGAAAAGTGAGTATTCACTTTAGATAAAGAAAATATAAGGTCGAGTAATTTTCCGCTTAAGGTTTTAATATCTAAGCGGGTCTCGCACCCAAGAGGTATTAATGTCTTGGGCGGGAAATTATTAAAATATTTATTAGTAATAAAAGATAAAAAATAAAAATGTTTAACAAAAAACGAGGTTTTACGCTTATTGAACTTTTGGTTGTTATCGCAATCATTGGTATTTTGGCTTCAGTTGTATTGGCATCTCTTAATACAGCACGAAGTAAAGGAGCTGACGCTGCTATTAAGGCAAACTTGGCTAATGTACGAGCTCAGGCGGAATTAGTTTACGATGACGACGGTGGTGTTTATACTAACGTGTGTGCCGATACAAATGTCGCTAATGCACTATCATCCGCAGAGAGTGCTTCTGGGAGTACTGGAGTATGTTCCGCCGATGCTAATGAATGGGTTATGGCAGTTTTCTTAAAGACTGCTCCAACTGAGTATTTCTGTGTGGACTATAAAGGTAACGCAGCAACTACTACAAAAACCACAACTCAACTTACTGCAGATGGCAATCAGGATTGCGACTAGTCTGTAAAATATATGTTTGGTTATAAAAACACCGCCTCCCGGCGGTGTTTTTATGTTAATCTCCTAAACCACCGAGGCTCAACCTCGGTGGTTTAAATTTAAAGGTAGTGGTTTGTGTGGTAGAATAAATAGTAATGGAAATTGTTTTTTATATCTTCGCTTTTATTTTTGGTGCAACTATCGGAAGTTTTTTGAATGTTGTTATTTATAGGTATAACTCTGGTACATCTTTTACTTGCGGGCGTTCTATGTGTTTTTCGTGCGGGAAGACTCTCTCTTGGTATGAGCTTGTCCCTGTCGTAAGTTTTGTGTTACAGCGTGGAAGATGTATCGGCTGTAAGAGTAAGATATCATGGCAGTATCCATTGGTGGAAATTATGACAGGACTGTTGTTTGTTGCGGTTTTTTGGAGCCAGTATTCAATAACTGAAACTGTGTATTTATTGATATTGATGAGTATTTTTGTTGTTATTTCTGTTTATGATATTCGTCACAAAATAATTCCAGATGGATTTGTGTATGCGTTTATTGTTTTGTCTTTATTACAGTTAGTTTGGATGCCCAATGTTCAAGTGCTGGACTGGATGGCGGGACCTATTTTGTTCTTACCATTTGCCGGATTGTGGTTTTTCTCCAAAGGGACATGGATGGGGTTTGGGGACGCAAAGTTGGCACTTGGTATAGGGTGGTTCTTGGGATTTTATGCAGGGTTGTCTGCTATTATACTTGCATTTTGGATAGGGTCTGTGTTTGGGCTTACCCTAATAGGGATAGGTAAAGCAAGAGGTTTATTTCTGGGAGGTACAAGGTTTACAATTAAGAGTGAGATACCGTTTGGCCCGTTTTTAATCCTTAGCATGCTTTTAGTCTTTTTCTTTAGTATTGACGTATTTTCATTATCATAAATTTTCTAGTACACATATTTAATCTATACATAGGTTAGACATGTGTTAAAATATAAACGTGAGGTTAAAAAATATATTAAAATTTTCTAATAAATTTTCACCACAGGGTGGGTTCACTTTAATAGAGCTTTTGGTTGTGTTTTTTGTTTCATCTGTTGTTGCAACCGTTGTTATGACAAATTTTGGAGATTTTACCAGTGAGACAGAGTTTGAGAATGAGGCATTAAACATAGCGCTTACAATAAGAGAAGCACAGGTGTACGGGTTAAGTGGCAAGGAAGTGGAAGCGGATTTTGGGGTTACGTACGGTGTTGTTTTTAGTGATAGTGAGCCTAATTCTTTCACTTTAAATACATTTAGAGATCAAGATACTAATTATATTTTTTATACATTAAATGAAGTAAATGTGGAAGAAACTTTTTTAATAAAAGATGGTTTTAGGATAGTTGATGTATGCTTTGATTCTGACTGTGAATTTTATGGGGCGGGATTTATGTTTGAGAGACCTAATCCAGATGCTGACATGTATGTACTAATTAGTGAGGGTGGTGGTTTTTTAGATTCGGGTTACTCAAATGGTAGTGTCGTTCTTGAGCGAATCAGTGATGGAAGTACTAAGACAATAAATATTACAGATACTGGACAAATTTACGTAAATTAAAAATGAGAAATTTAAAATTACCAATTAAAAATAGAAATACAGGGTTTACTCTTGTTGAACTTATTGTGTCACTTGGATTATTTACTGTTGTAGTGATGATTGCAACAGGAGCGATGCTTTCTTTGTCTGATACAAATAGAAAAGTAAGAACTATGCGTATTGCTATGGATAATTTGAATTTGGCGTTGGAGTCGATGTCTCGAGAAATAAGAATGGGTTCCGTGTATACATGCAATCCGTCATTACCCATGGTTTTGGCGTCAGGAGGTGTTGGTGTTGATTGTGTAAGTGGAGACACTTCGTTGGCGTTTTTGTCTCAGGATAATGATACCATGGTGTATAGTTTAATTAATTCTGTTGTTCAGAGGTCAAAAGACGGCGGGAGTAGTTTTTCAGACATGACTGCGGCAAATATAACGATTGATGAACTCAATTTTTATGTTCTTGGTGCTGGGAGTGGTACGGAGCATCCGCATATAATAATTTCACTTGCTGGTACTGTTAGCGATAAATCGTCGACAAGTTTTAGAATACAAACCACCGTAACACAAAGACAACCAGAGTAAAAAAATATGTATACTTTAATTAAAAATAAACAAGGGTTAACACTCGTAGAAACATTGATAGCTATCGCGATATTATTAATGTCGGCAGTTATGCCCATGGTTATATATTCCAATAGTATTGTGAGCGCAAGATATGCAAGTGAGCAGATAACGGCTACATACTTGGCACAAGAAGCAGTGGAATTGGTAAAGTATAGAATAAGTACAGAGCTTAATAATAATGCTGATACTGGTGCAAGTGATTGGTTTGATGTATTTACTGAGAATTGTAGAGGGAATGGAAGTAATGTGTGCACCATTAATGTGCCCGACGGTAATATATGTAGAGGATTACCATCCGCCTGTGATTATTATAAATTATATTTAGACGGAGATAATTTGTATTCTCACGACCCCAGTAGTGTATCGTCAAAATTTTCAAGGACAGTAATGTTTCCCAGTAATCGTTTACAAGAGGGCACCCGTGTCTCGTCAACAGTTACGTGGGAAAGTGGAGGAGAAAGCAAGAGCGTTACAGTGGAAGAATATATAACCAGATGGCGATAGTTATATGATAAATGATAAGATAAAATTATATAAAAATAAACAAAAAGGGATTGCGTTATTTATTGCGATACTTGTTTCCGGAGTTGTTTTGGTTATCGGTGCCGGTGTGATGGAGATATCCCTAAAAGAAATGAAACTATCTTCTTTGGGAAGAGAGTCTGCTAAGGCTTTCTATGCTGCAGATACGGGCCTTGAGTGCGCTTTGTATTGGGACAATGTTACGAATATCGATAATCGTGGAACTGTTTTCCCAAAAAATAGCTCAGAAACACTTATGGTTTTTAATTGTGCTGGTGGTGTTGGAATTGATAGTGTGACAAGTGATGCCTCTTCCGCTACCACAAAATTTGGTATATTGCTTGGTGGGGTCGACGATCCGTGTGTTGATGTTATTGTATCAAAAGTTGATAATATTACTTATGTTACTACGACAATAGAATCAAGAGGTCTTAATTCATGTGATTCGGCTAATCCAAGAAGGTCTGAAAGAGGTGTTAAATCTACGTATACTAATATTTACTAATAATGATAATTGGCTGTTGTCGTGCCTTGTAATTTTTAACGATTGATGCTTGAGAAATATACAAAAGAAGCGAAAGAGCGCATAGGTAAATTGCGTAAGGTGGTGGATGGTCA
>CAYSEK010000064.1:0-3994 GCA_964430255.1 uncultured Candidatus Saccharibacteria bacterium | reverse complement strand
TAGAATGCAGGATTTACTGCTTGACAAAAGTTATATTTGTGATATACTTTTTCTAGAATTGTAAGCGCCATATCCCCACAAAAAATAAGGAGGTGTAGCATGTCACGATGAATATCTTTACAAGGGAAACATTCACCCTTTAAACCAAACGAATGGCACGTCAATGAGCACAATTAAAGTATCTGCTGACGAGGATGAAACCTCTGAATTATTTAAAAGTCACAGAAGGCTTTTAAAATGAAATGTGCGGAGAAAAATTGGATGTGTGCCGAAACGCTCTAAGCCCTCACTAATACTGAGGGCTTTCTAATACAAAATAACCAAAAAAAAGAAACATATTAAACAAAACCAAAAATTATATAATAAGATCTTCCAAAAAACGCACTTTTGCGGTTTTTTCTTTTTGGTCAAGAAACACTACAATTACATCAAATTGCCATTCTGAGTCTTCGTTCATTTTCTTTTCAAAAAGATACATCTGAATTGTCTTTGACAATCTCTCTAGTTTCCATTTGTGTATATTGTCCTCCGCCCTATAACCATCATTCCCAACTAAAATATTTTTCAGGTTTTCACGTGAAACTGTTTTAACTTCCACAAAATGCAACGAGCTATCTTTTTTAACTATAATATCCAGCTCTCCACACTTCTTCCAATAATTTCTTTCAAGTACAGTAAATCCACGTTTTGCAAGGAATTTACATGCAATATCTTCACCTATTTTACCTATTTTTTGCTTCTGGGTTTGAGGCATTTCACGTGAAACTACTTAAAAACGTTTCCTTAGAAACATTTTGTTTAATTTTAATAAGACAAATGATATTTCCTTGCAATTTTTGTCAAAATAAGCTTATTTTAAGGCCTACTTTTAAGACAATGGGTTCGTTTTACGGACAAAGACCATTCTCGTATTAGACGTCTTTTATACACATATCCACAGAGTTATCCACAGTTTTGCACAATTTCCCCCTTATTTTTAGGTTAAAACCCTTTAGTTTTTTTAAAAATGTGTTGGATTATATTTAGAAATTTAAAGGACGAGGTGTCTTTTTTTTGAATCAATAAATGAAAACCACTCAATCTTTCTTATGTAATTCTCATTTCCGTGCAATATTGCTTATTTAGAGGTGACAATAAAAAGAATCGTCCTGACGGTCACTAATTCGCTTACGCTCACGACTCGGCTAAAGCCTCCCTGCACCTGCTGTTTGCAACTAATTGCTTCGCTTTTAGGCAAACAGGGAGCATAAGTGCGCGGGACACGGCTCACAACACTCGTCGCGAGGAAGGTCGCTTCGCTCCCCGCCGACTCGTGTATCGCTCCGCCGTTCGCCACTTTATTTTATTTATAAAACAAGAAGTGCCCTGTGTGGTGATTCTCCACGCAAGCAAAGCAATTTACTTGCCCTACCCGCACAAGAAAACAAAAATGTCAGACACAGAAGCCTGACATTTTTGTTTTCTTGTGCGGGTAGGGAGAATCGAACTCCCGTTTTATCGTTGGCAACGATATGTTCTACCACTAAACTATACCCGCAATCTCAATATTGAATACCATTATACCCAATAAACTAATTTTTACAATTTTACCAAATGCCCCTGCCATCTTTTCAGGAACTTCAGCAAGGCATGCCAGGACTCGTCCCGCAGTTACTAACTAGTTTCGTGATGCTTCGCATTATTCATCAGATAGTAAGTACTGCCGGACGCGGCTCGCGCTCGGTTTCACAAAGCTCAACCGATTTAATGCGCTCCGCCGTTCGAGTCCTGGCAGGGGTATAAAAATATACTCGCCTAATGCTATGCATTGTTCTCTTTGTTTTTATGCCCCTGCCAGGACTCGAACCCAGAACAACGGTTCCGAAGACCGTTGTGATATCCATTTCACCACAGGGGCTTTCTTATTCTTTTTTTTCTAAATTAAGCCACAAAGTAAGAAGCCAAGGAAATCATACCTTAAAATTAGCAAAAAATCAAAAAATGGGCTAAAATAAAGCCACATATGGAAGCTAAATTTAAAACACCAAAAGAAGTTTCACGAGTAACAAAAACACTCCGGGATGCCGGTTTTGAGGCATCTCTTGTCGGCGGATGCATTAGAGATCTTCTTCGTGGAGAAAAACCAAAAGATTGGGACATAACAACCAACGCAAAACCAGAAGAAATACAAGAACTTTTTGAAAAATCATTCTATGAGAATGATTACGGCACGGTGGGTGTAGTCGACGAAGAGACTAAAGACAAAACACTTAAAGTTGTTGAAGTAACACCTTATAGGATTGAGGGGAAATATACTGATGGAAGAAGGCCTGACGAAGTACATTTCAGTGATAATCTTGAAGATGATCTTAAACGAAGGGATTTCACAGTAAACGCAATTGCGTATGACGACAATAAAGGACAACTCTTTGACTTTTATAAAGGACAACAAGACATAAAGGACAAAGTAATACGCACGGTAGGAAACCCAGAAGAGCGGTTTTCTGAAGATGGGTTAAGAATATTGCGGGCTATCCGTCTTGCAACAGAGCTTGGTTTCACGATTAACGTCGAGACAGAAAAAGCTATAAGAAATATGTCCTCAATGCTTGAAAAGATATCCAAGGAGCGTATCCGTGATGAATTTATAAAAATAGTTATGTCATCTAAACCAATGGATGGCATAATCCTAGCTAATAAACTAGGAGTTTTAAAGTATATTGCACCAGAGCTTGAAGAAGGTATCGGGATCGAGCAAAATGGTGACCATATTTATGGGGTGTGGGAGCACAACTTAAGAGCTGTTCAACACTCCGCCAATAGAGACTGGCCTTTACACGTGAGACTTGCAGCGCTATTTCACGACGTATCAAAGCCAGAAACAAGGCGCTGGTCAAAAGAAAAGAATGACTGGACATTTTACGGGCACGATGTGGTTGGAGGAAGGGTTTCACGTGAAATACTTACACGTCTCAAGTTCCCCAAAGATACGATACTAGTTGTATCAAAACTTGTACGAAACCACCTATTCTTCTCTGATATTGAAAAAATAACACTCTCAGCAGTACGCAGAATCGTAAGTAACGTAGGACCTGAAAATGTTTGGTATCTTATGAAAGTTAGAGCGTGTGACAGAATCGGTATGGGGCGACCAAAGGAGACACCCTATAGACTACGTAAATATGAATCCATGATAGAAGAAGCGATGCGTGCGCCAATCTCTGTACAAATGCTTAAAATAGACGGTGAAAAAATAATGGACGTTACACGTGAAAAGCCAGGACCCAAAATAGGGCTTATTTTACATGCTTTACTTGAAGAAGTACTTGATGATCCGACAAAAAATACAGAGGAGTTTCTTGTGAAACAAGCAAAAGACCTTATAAAACTCCCGAAAGAAGAATTAAAAGAATTAGGTAAAAAAGGGAAAGAAAAGAAGGAAAAAGAGGAAGAAAAGGAAATTACTGAAATTCGTAAAAGACATTGGGTAAAATAAAGCAAAAGAAAAACCCTGCCAAAAGATGTGGGCAGGGTTTTGCATTTGAGTACATTTAGTCTTTCTTTGTGTTTTACCTAATAAGGCAGTCCTTCTTTCAAGAAAGGATTAAAGAGAAAGACATATCACATATGTCAAATACTTAAACTTAAGAACTAAATCAATAGATAACCGCCAAGTCAAAGATGAAGAAAACGCGAGTGCTTGATTAAGGGTTTGAGAGATTGAGGCGCTCTATGCATGAGCTGCTCAAAGAAAGAATTAATCTTTTCAATCTCTTGAAAGACAGACACAGTGAGGGGTATCTGAGGATAATCTGTCTCTTTGACGCGAACACCTCCAATCAACCTCGCAAGCATAACTTCTACATCTTTTTGGTATTCAAACCAAGACTTGACGGTTATCTATTGATTTTTAATTTTCTGTCTCTATTATACACAACCATAAAAATTTGTCAAGTCTAGTTTCCTGCATTCTAACCTGAACCGCACCACCTAACGAAACATACCCACGTGGAGT
>CAYSEK010000063.1:0-4023 GCA_964430255.1 uncultured Candidatus Saccharibacteria bacterium | reverse complement strand
TGATATTTCTTCGTAATTTCCTCACATTCGTCCAGTCACTGGAATATTCAAAGATTATTATCTATAAATGTCTTTATGATGTCTTGCGTCAATAAGTTGTATTGTTTCTTTATCAATAAAACGAAATGTCACGCGAAAGTCACGTGTAATACGAAAAGAAAGAAGACCTATTAGTGGTTGCGATAATCGTTTTGTGTGGAGAGAAGGATGAAATGGATCAGAAAGTAGAGTTAATAAAAGTGTCGCGAGTTTATTTTGTTGACGCACAGGCAGTTTGGCAACATTCTTTAAAAAATTTCAATCATAAAAAATTCGGATCATGCAGTTTTTTTCACATCTTCTAGAAATTTTTTCGAGGTCGCGAAAGTGTTTGTTGGGGTTCTTGTTGATGCTTCCAAAACACGCCGAATAAAAGTTGGTTTATAAGACCCCTCCTTATCTCGCCCAACAATGCTTATTGCAAAAGAGTGGAGTAATTCCAGTTCATGTTCGGTTTTTTTGGTCATCGTAGTCATAACAGCACCATATCAAACTATACAACATTTCACAAACACAACGGGGCAACTACGCCTGATACTTCTTCGCGATTTCCTCTTCTACCTCCGCGCGGTCACGTCCATATCTTAGATAAGATAGTTCTTTGATGCTTTCTGCGATGTCGGGATTGCCCTGCGGTGGACGCATTGCCTCAATATTGAACGGCTCAACGGGTGAGCCGTTCACAAGAAGCTTCAAATAGGCATTGAAATTCTCAATATTCATAATATCCTTTGCGTCAAAAGTCGGCGCAAACTGCTTCTCTAAAAACTCCGCATCTTCGGAACCAACACGATATGTTGCGATAGAACCAACATTACCAAATACTGAATCACGGATACCGTCATCAAGTTGTGCGATGTACTGATGCGCGATGTTAAGTGAGAGTCGGTACTTTCTCGCCTCCGACAGTATTGTTGAGATAGAGTCAGTAGTGACATTCTGGAACTCGTCAATGTAGAGATAAAAATCAGGACGTTCTTTCGCATCCACACGTGAAAGTGCCGCCTGTAGTATTTTACCGACAATAATAAGCCCAATCAAACTTGAATTAATATCGCCCAGGCGCCCTTTTGAAAGATTCACTAGTAAAATTTTCTTCTCATCCATTATTTCGCGAAAATTGAATGCTGACTTTTCCTGCGCAATTATCGGGCGCATAATTTCATTAGCAAGGAACACATCAAATTTACTCGTAATATATGGCACAATATTAGCAAGCGCGGCTTCTCCTCCTGCTTGCCCCGCCACCTCCCGCCAAAATTGATTTATCACAGGATTTTTAGAACGTGAAAGTTTAAGCTCGCGGAATTTCTCATTTGTCATTACCCGTGATACATCAAGTAACGTATTGCCTGTTTCAGGATCTTCCACCACAAGCATTGCGGAGTTTCTAAAGTATTGTTCAAACATTGGACCCATTGATTCCGGAGATCCGGCATACAATTTTTGGAAAATACCAAACAGCTCATCCACCACAAAAGTCTTCTGCTCCGGATAGTTCACATCATACTCAAGCATGTTGAGTCCCATTGGACGCGCAGTGTGTGCGGGGTCAAAATAGATTACATCGTCAACTCGCTCCTTAGGAATGTTTGCCAAAATATCCTGTATGTCAGAACCATGCGGATCTAACATACACACTCCATCACCATTCGCAATGTCCTGAATCATCATATTTTTAAGAAGAGTTGTTTTACCTGTACCTGTCTGTCCAATTACATAAAAATGACGCATGCGATCTTCTCGCTTGAAACGCACCTCTGTATCTACGTTCCTGTGTCTGTTCACTCCCAAAAGAATCCCTTTCTCAGACACACCAGCAGGTGCTGGCGCTCTTTTAGCTTTTTCTTCTCTTAGTTCCGCCGTTGCCACAGAGGTAACAGGAAAATGAAGTATCGTGGTAAGCTCTTTTATATTAAGCGGGAAACTACTGTCCTCGTCGTACATACGATAGATAAACTCATGCAAAAAAGAAGAAAGTTTTTTGTCAGAAAGACGTTTGAAAGAAATACTGTTGCCATCGGGTCTGCCAAACTGATTAAAGGAAGCTTCCATTTCACTGAGTATCATTTCCGCATTTTCTTCACTGCCCGCTGACACTACAATACGAATATTTGTATCTAAAACTGGAGAAGAAATCTTGCTCACAATACCTTCGATGGTTTCTTCCCCTTCTTTTGGGGTTTTATCATCCTCTTCCTGTGGTTTTGATGCACCGAAAATGACATCTTTAAAAGCGCCGCCAAACTCTTTGGCGATTCGCACTCCTTCACTCTCCGTTGCTTTTTTTAAAGATTCCCCTTTGCGCACTTTATCAAGAGCAGACTTGTATCTTTTGTTGTAAGTATTACCAGCAGGAGACAACACAAGCTGTATCGCCGCTCCTTCCCCCTCGCGATTGATCTTTGAAAATGCGCTCAAGAGAATATTTAAAGGATCGTGTTCAAATACATCATAAGTTTTGATTGGCAGTATTGGATTATCGCTCGCAATCGCATACGATGCGAGAGTTACCCCGCCTTCATTGAAAAGATTAAAGTCTTCTTTGTGCTCATCAATGCGCGCATCTGGGAAAACCGCCAGAAGCTGTTTCTCAAAAAGCCGTTCTCGCACACGAGGAACAGAACAATAAAAGACTATTTCTCCTTCGTAATTTGACCGTGCAATCTCAATTGTAAAATGCCGTGCCATACCACTGTCACCATTTGTCTGCGCGACAGACAGCATCCCTGCATAGAACTGCTCCATCCCCGCCACAAGCTCAGAAAACTTGCGCTCCTGTCCTTCGGTATCTATTTTTGGAAGTGCCACTTCAAAAAGTTTCATCCGAAGAGATTTGAAAAGTGGCGTCCCTTCCTTGAGCCCTGGCACAGTGCCAAGCTCAACAAGATACTGTACCAAAAGTCGATGAAAATCATCGCGAATATGTGGACCGATCTTTTCGGCAATTTCCAGTGCATTTTTGATTCCTTTTTCCTCTACAATACTCACTAGGTCATCAACAGCCTTTTCATGCTCGGTACTAAAATGAAGAACTGTTTCCTCTATCTCATCCACTTTCATTTGTTGCTCATCTGCAAGCACTTCTTCCGGTGCTTTTTCTGCATATTCACGTACTTTTTCCTTGGCAATCTCTACGCGAGGCATTTGTTCCCCTTTTGCCTCAAGAGAACGCTCCTTCTCCTCCACCTGCGCGCGCAAAAAAGCGATCTCCTCCTCTGGAGAGCTGAACTTAGGCGTTTCCGCTGTAAAATTTTCAGGATTTACCATTAGTAAGTATTATACCTAATTAAAGAGCACTGGTAAAACAAAAAATACCAAAGTTGAACCTTGATATTTTAATTCCTCTTAGTAATTCAAGAAATCATCTATATTAATATCAGCCTGTTTAAGAACACTCCTTAATGTTCCCTCTATCATGTCACCATTATGTTTTGGAATGGTTGTATAAATATCTTTTTCTTTACTGTGCCAGATTTCATGACTCCCCTTATCTTCTCTAAGAAATTTAAAGCCTAATCCACTTAACCGTTTCGCTACCTCTCTGTATTTAAAACCTGATAATCTTCCCATATGTTATGCGGAGATCATTATTGGATAAATAATTCTCCCGGATGAACGTTTTGTTTTATCGTCATTTTTTTGAGCACGCAAAAGCTTCTTGGCTACATCTTCAGCTATTTCAACAGTCTTCTCAAAAGTTTTAGCCTGTGCAATAAGTCCCTGCACATCCCTGCTTGTTGCAACATAGTAACCTCCAGGAAGTTTTTCAATATCCAATGTTATATATCTTGATTTCTTCATAATTCAATACTAGCAAAAGTGGGTGCGATTTTCAATCCATACCCGCGCAAAAAAGCGATCTCCTCCTCTGGAGAGCTGAACTTAGGCGTTTCCGCTGTAAAATTTTCAGGATTTACCATTAGTAAGTATTATACCAAAAATAATAATAAATGCTTAACATAATCAAAAATCTTTGATATG
>CAYSEK010000062.1:0-4112 GCA_964430255.1 uncultured Candidatus Saccharibacteria bacterium | reverse complement strand
AGTCGTGCAATCCGTAATTTTTGACTAGGCAACACTCTTGCAAAAACATCCGTTACTTTCAAGGCTTCCAGAAGCTCATCGTCACTAAATTTTTCAACGTCTTCTCCAATGAGAACACCACTTCCTTTCCTCTTTATTCCTGCTTCTTGCGCAATTTTGGCTGCTGTCGCGGGATTATCACCTGTTAGCATAATAACTCTTGCACCTGCCTCCTGCGCTGTTTTAATAGATTCTGCGACGTCAGGCCTGAGTGGATCATGAAGAACAATAAATCCAGCAAACACAATATCCCCTAAAACCGTACCACTTCCATCAATTTCTTTTTTAGGGAAAGTTCCCCAGTCAACATCTTTATAAGCAACTCCAATAAGACGCATTCCTTCACTGCTTTTTTCCTTTTGCATCAACTCCATCTCTTCCCGTATCTTTTTTGTAATTTTTATTTTTTTCTTGTTTGAGTATATAAAATGAGCTTTTTCAAGCAACAACTCTGGTGACCCACTTATGTATACCCTATTTGTTCCAGTTTTTTTTGTATTATGAAGTGAACCAGCAAATCTTCTCTTTGACTCAAAAGGGAGAAAATCGATTCTAGGTTGTACACTCAAAAGACTTTCTTGGCTTATACCAGATTCAAGTCCAGCGAGGACAACAGCCCTCTCAACAGGACGACCCCGAACAATCCATTCTGCAAGAGCTTGCTCTCTACCTTCAACAAAAGCATCGGAGGTAAGAATCGCCATATCTAAAACATCTCTCTCGTCTTCTACCTCAAAGAATCCGGTTTTTTCTTTTTTGTTCTTATTTATTACGGAACCATAAGTAATAATGGACGCAACTCTCATTTCCGCCATTGTAAGAGTTCCTGTCTTATCTGTAAGTATTGTTGTCGTGCTCCCAAGTGTTTCTGCTGCTAAGAGATTTCGTACCAACCCACCTCTTTTTAAGATTGCCTCCATACCAAGTGCAAGTACCACCGTAACAGCTGCGGGAAGCCCCTCGGGCATCACAGCAACAGCAAGAGCAATAGAGATAAGAAGCATCTCGGAAATACTTTCTCCGCGAATTATACCGATAAGAAGTATCGCTACAACCGCCAAGAGGGTAAAACTTGCAAGAAATTTAGCGAGCTTTTTGATACTTTTCTGCAATGGAGTCTGGCTCTCCTCTGCATATGCCAGACTCTTTGCAATTGATCCTATTTGTGTTTTATCGCCCGTCTCTACGACAACCCCTAATGCTGTTCCAGCAGACACAAGCGTTCCCATCCATAGCATGTTTAATCGCCCGGTAATATGTGTTTCTTTCTTTATTACATCAGAATCTTTTGTGACGTTTATCCATTCTCCAGTAAGGGCTGCTTCGTTTATTGATAAATTCTTATATTTCACAATACGCATATCTGCAGGAACATACATTCCACCCTCTATTGAGACAATATCCCCCGACACTAGTTCTTCTGCTTTTATGACAACTTTTTTACCTTCACGAATTACCGTAGCAAATTTTTCTTGCGATTGTACAAGTTTTTCAAATGCTAGTGATGCTCTTTTTTCTTGAAACACACCTATAATGATATTTATTAAAACAGCAATAAATATCACCGTCATATCAAGATATTCACCAAGCAACAATGTTCCAATTCCAGCTATAATAAGGATAAAAACAAGAGGACTTTTTATTTGCTTAAAGATTCTGTCTATAAATGTTTCTCCTTTCGTCTTCTCAAAAATATTTTTCCCGTATCTTTTTTGACGATTAACAACTTTTGCGTCAGTGAGCCCATTTTCAATATCTGTGTTTAATTTTTTCTCAATTTCTTTTACAGAAAGCTTGTACCACTCTGTTGTTTTTATGTTGTTCATATTATCGTAAATTATATCACAAAAAAACCATAGCCTTATCTAAAGACTATGGTTTCACTACAGCTCTTAAAACAATCCCTTAAGAAACGAAAAAATGAAAGGTATCATTATGATAAAAATAACCACATAACGGAAGAATTCTTCTATTTCAGCAAAGTTAATGTCCACAAGCACCTCCTCTGATTTCTCTTTTTAGAGAGACATTTCTAAGCACACTATATCATTTTATTTAAACTTTTGTAAGGCTTTTATTACAAAAAAGGTGGTGTATCCAAAAGGTAAGATAGTCAAAAATACAACAATAACCCAATATGGTATTTTCTTAAAGCTCTTTGATATCATTCTTGTTATTATATATTATTTTCAAACCTTACACAATTAAAAAAACTTTTTGGCTACAGAAAAGCTCGCTGGTTCCCACTTTTGCTCTCTTTTACTTTTTCTGGATTAGAACTTTTTTGATGCTCGATCAATATGTCTCTAGATGCTTTTCTGTAGGTGCAATAATCGCAATCTTCACTAGGTTCCGGTACTATTTCGCTGTCCAGTGTCTCTTTTATCTTTTTCAGTGTCGGTTCCATCCAATCATCGTTACCACCATATGGAATAACAGTAACTTCAAATTCAAGTTTTCCATTAAAAGCCTCTCTGTCTTTTGATGCATTCGCATATACAAAATACCCTGTATTTGATACTTTAAATCCATTTTGTCGCAATAACCATTGATACACTTCCATTTGTCGTTTATATCCAATATGCCAATCCTGATCAAGTGCTTCTATCTTTCCATCCTTACTTGTGGATTTGTAGTCAACAACCATAAGCTCTCCATCAGGAGTTACCCAAATGTCGTCAACAGCACCACATACAGTGAACCCTGTTGTCTTGTGTTTGCATTCCACTCCTTTGAAATTATCCCTCCATATTTCCATTTGTGGATGCTGGAATGGGACAGCATCGATATTATAATTTTCCATAAGAGGGTGCGGAGTTTTGTCTGCACGATGAATATCAAATTCTTTTTTAAAGAGGGCGTCAACGGCAGAATTAAGCGCGAATGGGAACCCTGGAGGGCGTGCTGTGCCAAGCTTATTGTCAGCATAAAAACACCTCGGGCAATTCAAAAAGAGATCTATCTTTGATCTGCTCAAGCGAAATCTCCCTCCGCCATAGTTCCAATTTGGATTTCTGTGTGGTTTGTAGTATTGACTCATCTTATATTTAATTAAATGTTATACATCTCAGTCATACTACTCATGAGTGATGGTAATATCACCACAATAGCAATAAGAGGCAAAACAAAGAAGACAATTGTGGCATAGAATGTCCACTTCAGATATTTTCTTGTTTTTTCAACTGACTCAAAAATACTATCAATTTTTTCATTTTGTACTTCTATTTTTTCTAAAATTTGATCTTCCATATATTTATTTTATTTAAAATTATAAAAACTAGATATATAATTTTTATATTGTAACACATTAAAAATCAAATAAAAAAGACATGTCGTAAGACATGCCTTTTACTCAATGTATAATACTTACGCATTGAGCCTGTTCCTTCTTTCTTTCCTTTTGTACATCCTAGTATCAGCTTCTTTAATAAGTTCTTTTATATCGTACACTTCTCCCTTTTCTGAAGTGGAAACGATACCACGACAAAAACTAACGGGTATATCTTTTTCTCCTGTTGATATCTTGCACTCCCTTAGCGCAGATTCAATTTTTCGTATTGCCTTAAGTCCCGATTTCAGATTACTCTCTTCAAAAAGCAATACAAATTCATCTCCTCCACCGCTAAGACGGCCGATAATATCTGATTCACGGAGGCGTGTTCTCAAAAAATGAACAACACCTATTAGGATATTATCTCCAGCTTGATGTCCATATGTATCATTAACCTCTTTAAAATCATTGAGATCAAGAAACACCAACGAGAAATGCCTGCGGGAATCACGCTTAAATAAAGAAAAAGAGCAAGCAAGCCTTTTTTCAAATTCTAAACGAGTTAACACCCCGGTTAAACTGTCATAGGAAGACTTAATTCTCTCTTTGGACAACTCTTTAGCCAACTCTTTGTTAATATCTTCAAGCTCCTTTATTCTATTTTCATATGTACTTATATGAATCCTTTCAAGCCATTTTTTAAATATAAGTACACAGATACGATTCCAGGTAGATATAGAATTTTTCTCACTCATTTTGACACCTCAATGTATAATATTATCTTTCTAGAGAATACCACCAA
>CAYSEK010000061.1:0-4117 GCA_964430255.1 uncultured Candidatus Saccharibacteria bacterium | reverse complement strand
TTTTCGCCATTGCGTTCGGACATACGCCCTTTTACTTTTATGCACTTTTCTTTTTCTTCAAATATATCTTTGTATGCGAAAAATACTTTTGGGAATACTACCATCTCAATACTTTCGTTGTAATCCGCCAGACGTATGAATGCCATTCGGTCTCCTTTTTTTGTAACTACCTCTCTTATGTCTTCAACTATTCCTGCAGCGATTATCATTGCTCCCTCACTTTTTTCTCTTATCTTTTGTATACTCGTACCGTTTTTTTCGAGTTTGTCTTTGTATTCATCAAGCGGGTGTCCTGAAATATAGAGACCGAGAAGTTCTTTTTCCCATGCTAGGCATTCATTTTTGCTTGCTGGTGCACTTTCCACGAGGCGCAAGATTGGTATTGTTGATTGGTCTTCCATTGCTCCAAAGAGTGATGATTGGCTTTTCGTCTCATCGGTATGCTCTTTACTGTAAGCAAGAGCATTTTCCATGTTCTCAAGCATTTGTCCTCGTTCTCCAAGTTCATCCATTGCTCCGGACATGACAAGAGCTTCAAGTGATTTTTTGTTGAGATTTTTATGTGTGATCCGTTCAAGGAAATCAGTAAATGATTCAAACTTGCCATTTTCTTCGCGTTCCTCAAAAACCGCATTTGAAATATCTGTTCCGAGATTTTTGATGGTATAGAGACCGAAACGAATTTTATCTGTATCGTTTTCATTCTCTGGCTTAATTACAGTAAAGCTGCCGAAGCTTTCGTTTACATTAGGAGGCAGTACGGGGATTTTCATACGTTTACATTCGGTGATGATCTCTGCAATCTTGTCTGTATCACCAGAGTCGGCAGTGAGAACAGCAGTCATGTATTCAGAAGGGAAGTTCGCCTTCATGTAAGAGGTTTGATAGGCAACTCGTCCATAACTGGCGGCGTGTGCTTTGTTGAATCCATATGCCGCAAAAGGTTCTATGAGTTTCCATAGTTTATCAGCTTTTTTGGTGCTCATTCCTTTTTCAACGAGTCCTTCAAAAAGCTTCTTTTTTTGCTCTTGCATTATCGCTGGAACTTTTTTACCCATTGCTTTTCGTAGCTTATCTGCTTCCAGCCATGAATATCCAGCAAGGTGTATCGCGATAAGCATAACATCGTCTTGGTAGGTTATAACTCCAAATGATTGGTCAAGAATATCTTTCATTCGTGGGTCAAGATATTCCACGAGGTCTGGATTGTGTTTTCTTTCTATGTATTGTGGAATAGATTCCATTGGTCCTGGACGGTAGAGTGCCACCATCGCGTTGATATCGTGAATGGTTGAAGGTTTAAGCTCTTTTAAATACCGTGTCATTCCGGAACCGTTTAATTGAAAGAGTCCCATAGTTTCTCCTTTTGCGAGCATTGCAAAAGTTTTTTTATCATCAAGTGGAATGTTCTCAATATCAATATCAATATTGTGGAATTTTTTTACAAGACGCACAGCATCTCCGAGTATTGAAAGGTTGCGGATGCCGAGGAAGTCAAACTTCAAAAGACCAACGTCTTCAATAACATACATGTCATACTGTGTGATTATTTTTCCTCCTTTTGGGTCGTACTGAGTTGGAGTGAAGTCTGATAGTATTGTTGGACCTATCACCACACCGGCAGCGTGTACGGAAATATGTCTCACACATCCTTCAAGCTTTTTTGCCAAGTCTATGACTTCTTTTGTATCTGTTTCATTTTCATATATTTTTTTAAGCTCGGGGACTTCTTCCATTGCCCGGTCTATTGTCATGGGGAATCCTTGTGCGCCTAGAGGAATTAGTTTGGATATTCTGTCGCCGATGGCATACGGATGTCCAAGTGCTCGTGCTACATCACGCACAGCACCCTTTGCCATCATCGTTCCAAATGTTCCAATTTGCGCGACTTTGTCATCGCCGTATTTATCGCGTGCGTACTGTATTACTTCATCTCTTCTTATGTCAGCAAAGTCCATGTCGATATCAGGCGCAGATGGTCTTTCTGGGTTTAGGAATCGTTCAAACGGAAGTTTGTATTCAAGTGGATTTACGTTTGTAATACCGAGTAAGTATGTGGTGATGGAGCCCGCAACGGAGCCACGAATGTTGGTATATATGTTATTTTCTCTGGCAAAGCGAATCAGGTCTCCCACAACGAGGAAATATGGTGAGTATCCTTTGGTTTTGATAATATCAAGCTCGTATTCAATACGATCTACAACATCTTTGCTTTCTGTAAGTCCCCGTTTTAGTATTCCTGCATAAACAAGTCTTTTTAGCTCACTGACGTACGTTGCACCCTCGGGAATTTCTAGATTTGGGAACACCCAATTACCAAGTTCAATTTCTACGTTGCACATCTCTGCTATTTTTGAAGTGTTTTCTACCGCCTCGGGTGTGTCTTTGAAATATTCAAATGCTTTCTCTGTGTTGATAAAAGAGTAGTCGTCTGTTCCCATTGAAAATCTGTCGTTGTTTGTAAGGTCTGAATTTGTTTGTACTGCGAGTAGGGTTTCGTGCGCACGATGATCATCTGTGTGTAGGTAGTGGGAATCTTGTGTAGCAACAAGAGGAATGTTTAGTTTTTTTGAAATTCTGATTATCTCTTTTCGCACTTCTTCAATACCTTCCACTCCGGGATGATGCATAATCTCAAGGAAATAATTTTCCTTGCCGTATATTTCTTGATGTTCTTTTGCAACACCTTCCGCTTTTTCAGAATCACCATCTCTGATTGCTCTTGAAAATTCTCCACCAAAACATCCAGAGAGGGCTATGATACCCTCTGAGTATTTTTTCATTATCTCTTTGTCTATGCGTGGTTTGTAGTAGTATCCCTCAAGATTTGAGAGTGTGACTAGCTTGATTAGGTTTTTGTAGCCAACATTATTTTTTGCCAGAAGAGTTAGGTGAAATCTTTTGTTGTCTATTCCGGCACGTTTGTCGTGGCGAGAGCCAGGAGTTACATATGCTTCATAGCCCATGATGGGTTTGATGCCATGCTTTCTGCAGGTTATGTAAAATTCAATTGCACCGTACATGTTGCCATGGTCGGTAAGTGCAACAGCGGGCATCCCATATTCTTTTGCTAATTTTACCATCCCGTCTACTTTTGAAAGTCCATCAAGGAGAGAGTAGTGGGAGTGGGTATGGAGGTGAACGAATTTAGTATCTTTATTGCTCATAAGTGCGTGTATTATATCATATCGAAACTAAGAGCAAGTGAGAGAGGGCGCCTACGGCGCCCTCTCTCACTCAAATTTCAGTCAAAAAAATCCCCCGAGCCGTATAACGGTCGGGGGGGGGGTATGACACAAGTTTGTGTCAGTTTTGTATTTTGCACATTTCTTTAAAAGTCAAATCCGTATTTTCTTCAACGAGTTCTTCTTTCAACTTATTGAGCCAAGAAGTTCTTTTTGCAATTTCTTTTTGCAGTGCTTCTTCCGTTACTTCGTCTTCTTCATACTTATGATCGCGTTCTTGAATTAAAGATAGCTCATATCGCAACTTTTCCTTTAAGAAATTTGCAAGATTCATATCTTTGAGTGTTTTTGTATTACGAATGATAATCATTTTGTTGTCTAAATGCACTCTGGCGATGTCTGTTTCGTTTTCTATTTTTGCATTTAACACACCAAGTGCTAGTGAATGTATAATTTTCTGATTTTTATCAGATGCATCAATTTTTGTAAAGTATTTACAAAAATTTATCCATTCTTTTTCAAAACGATATATACCATTATGTTTCATGTTTTCCAGTGCATTTTTGCATCCCTGGACTGCTTCATCGCTTACAAGTTTTTTCGCCATACGTTGATATAAGGATGAGTGTGAATATATCCATCCGAATATAGGAATTATACGAATGGATCCCATATGCATATCTGTCGCAGTTTTATTTTTTATCTTTATCATACATACGATAAAAATAACAGTAAAACAAAACAACAGAAAAACGACGCCACCCATTACTATGTATGAAGATGGCACCCCATTTTCTATTTTGACGTACCCTGCAATAGTAGTCGTTAGCAATATTATGGCCATCAGGATGCTTGTCTGATTAAAAGGAATTTCGTTTTCGTTTATCATGATATCACCTCGTTCGTTTGAATTTACAAGAAACTTCTCTGAT
>CAYSEK010000060.1:0-4261 GCA_964430255.1 uncultured Candidatus Saccharibacteria bacterium | reverse complement strand
CACTGTCATTGTCTAGGGAGTCTGAACATTGATAGGTTGGAGTTGTTGTGGTTGTATTTAACCCTGCGTTATATATATCTGATATCTCTAATGCTGACAATGCACGATTATAGATACGTACATCGTCTATAAATCCGTCTGTTGGCTGCGTATTACCTCCGTTCATGCCTATTCGTATTGTATCTGCACCTATAGGTATCCGCACAGAAGCACCAGATGCCTCAAGTTGTCCATTGACGTATATTTGCACAGACCCAGATGTATCATCTGCCCATGTTACCGAAACATTATACCATTGACCAGCGGTATTAAATGGACTTGACGTTGTGTCTATTGCATCATCCCCACCATCGTTTATGTGAAATCTTAAATTACTATCGCGTACAAGCATCCTTATTGTATTATTTGCTGCAGGAGGTGAAATACCTAAAAGATTATCCCTTATTCCTGCTCCTACAATATTCGGCTTATACCACACTGAGTATGTCATGGGGCGATTATTTATGGGGGCACCTACAGTCTCTAAATAATCATCCACGCCATCAAACGAAAGTGCACCATCTATCTGTCCTATCGTCCATGTTGGACCATTGATGAGAGTACCGTCATTTGTCCCAACACTATCCCCTGCCGTAGTACCTACACCTTCATCAAACGTCCAATATCCTACAAGTCCGTTTGTTGGTGCAACTTGTGCTAGTTGACCTCCACCACTAAGGTCTGCGACCTTGGTGGTTAGGTTGCTTATTGTTTGCTGCAGTGATTGTATTATTGATGCAATAGAAGCAAGTTGTGTGTCTCCTTGCGTCTCCGCTGTTAGTGTTGTGGTGGGAGTTAGTATTATAAAAGTTAGTAACGCTACGGCTGTTAGAGTTTTTTTAATTTGATGCATGGATTATTGTTGAGTTAATAATATGTTTGTTTAATTGTACAAAACAATATAACTAAAAACAAGTGACTCTAACACATTAAAGACAAAAAAGTTAGAGTAATTACAGAGCACAATACCTCATCAAAGATTATTCTTCCGTAGAGGTAACTATTAACATGCACCTGGTATAGGGGTTCCTCCTTGTCCATTCTCTCCACACATACATATCCATGGTTCAGATTGGATCTCGTAAACGGTATCATTAAATCCTTCATCTTTTGTTTCAAGACCTAGGTCCTTTTCAAGGTTGCAGTGTAAAAGATACTTCTGAACATTATCATTTTCACTTTCATTGTACGGAATAACATAACGACAGTTGTAAATACTCGTATGTGCTCTATCTTCACCAAGTAATGGCATCCATGCACGCTCGTTTATGAATCCATTATCGTACAGCACAGTGAGAAAACCCCTATCGTTGGAAGCAGAGGTACTATTAAATCGCAACTCTCCTGTAGTTTTTGGATTACTACATGTTCCATCGTTGTAAAAAAATCCTCTAAAGTTAGTTCCACCTTCTCCGTTCGGTACTCTAGGGTATTTACCATACTCAGAATAGTATAAATCTAAACCTGTTTTAAAAGCACTAAAAGACTGTACGAGGTAGCTATCATTTCCTTTTTTACGAAGACTACTAATATTAGACATTATTACACTGGATAGAAATGAAATAATTGAAATCACCACGAGTAATTCAACCAAAGTAAAACCTATTTTTTTATTCTCTGAATATCTCCGTTTGTCTATCTTTGTCATTTTAAAAACATACCACAAAAGTACTAAAATCCAAACAAAAAAATCGAGGGTTACCCTCGATTTTTATATTATTTTCTCTTTTTTCCAACCTTACGTCTGGAAACAATAGCGTGATTTGAGTATTTTTTAGGACGTCGTGATTTCTGTCCAATACCTGTTGGTTTACCCCATTTGGAGACTGCTCTACGTCTTCCTCTTCCAGCTTTTCCTTCACCACCACCATAAGGGTGATCAACAGGGTTCATAGCAGAGCCACGCACTGTTGGGCGAATACCGAGCCAACGTGACCTTCCAGCTTTACCAATATTTCGTAGTTTATGTTCACTGTTTGAAACTTCACCTACGGATGCCCATGCTAATTCGGATACTTTTCTTATTTCACTTGAAGGCATTTTTAAATGAGTATAACCTCCTTCGTTTGCAACCACTTCGACATGATTACCTGCAGATCTCGCAATCCTAGAACCACCCATTGGTTGTATTTCAACATTGTAAACAAAAGTACCAACTGGAATATTTTTTAAGATAAGTCGATTCCCAGGCTCAATAGGAGCTTTTTCCGACACAACAAACTTATCTCCAACTTTTACAGACTGTGGAGCAAGAACGTATCGTCTCTCTCCATCAGCATAACAAACAAGTGCAATAAACCCAGACCTGTTTGGATCATACTCGATAGTCTCAACTTTTGCAGGAATGTCAATTTTATTATATTTAAAATCAATATCTCTAAGTAGTCGTTTGTGCCCACCACCTTTGTGACGCGTAGTAATACGTCCTCTATTATTTCTACCTACACTTCTTTTCCCGCCTTTTGTAAGAGACTTTTTTGGCTCAGATGCGGTTAAAACACCTCTGTATGTAACAGTCTTTGTATGTCTTTGTGATGGGGTTGTTGGTTTGTAACTTTTCATATTTATTAAATTATCTCAATTGAATCTCCTTTCTTAAGATAAACAATGGCTTTCTTTTTACCTGATTTTACTCCTTTCTTACCTTTTACCATTACCATCTTGGATGGAGAATTAACAATATTCACTTTTATAGGATCAACCTTGTAGATATCTTTTATGGCTTGCTTGATTACCACCTTATTTGCCCTCTTGTCTACCTCAAAAACATACACATTTTTTTCAGCAAGCGTAGAAGCTTTTTCTGTAATATGAGGACGTCTAAGTACGCCCTCTAAAGCAGACCTGGAAACACTCTGTGCAGTTGCAGTTTTCTTGACCTCTTTCTTCCCGCTTACCAGCGGGACTTCAGCTTCCGCCTCAGCTTTTTTTTCTTTTTTAAAAATTGCCATAGTACTTATTTATTATTTCTTAGCCATTCTGTTTTCTATAACCTTAATACTCTCTTCCGGTTCTGTAATAATCAGATATTTATTATTTATAACATCCAAGATATTCATATTAAGAACATTACAAAGTGATACATTACCAAAATTCCTAAAACTTTTCTCTGTGTTGTCGTTTTCTATCGCACTCGCGATGTATAGTGCATTTCTCTTTTTAGTAGAAACTCCTTCAAATCCTGAAATAGCACCGAGTGAAGTAAGAATATCTTTTACTAATTTTGTTTTAGGTTCGCTGGTTTCAATTTTATCAACAAAAAGAACTTCGCCGTCTTTTAATTTTCTGGACAAAACTGTGTAAAGAGCTTTAGCTCTCATTTTTTTGTTTATCTTTTTTGAGTAGTTTTTTTCGTTCCTTGGACCAAAAGTAACACCACCACCGACCCAGATAGGTGAGCGTGTAGATCCGTGACGTGCACGACCTGTACCTTTTTGTTGCCATGGTTTTTTACCACCACCAGACACTTCACTACGGTCTTTTGTATGTGCTACAGGAGTTCGCGCATTAGACTGCATTGAAACCACTACTTGGTGAACCAAGTCGCTATTCCAAGGCAGACCAAATACATTTTCTGAAAGCTCTACACTTCCCGCCTTTTCTCCTTTTTGATTGTAAATATCAGTTTTCATAAAATTTTTCTAGCCGATAATCTCAAGTAATGTTCCTCTTTTACCCGGAACTGCACCTGAAATTAAAATCTTGTTATTTTCTTTGTCCACAGCTACTATCTTGAGATTTTTTACAGTAATCCTATCGCTACCCATTCTTCCTGCCATTCTCACACCTTTGAACACTCTCTGTGGACCTGTTGCCCCAATTGACCCACACTCTCTTTCGGAGTGCTTCTGGCCATGAGAACGTGGTCCACCATGGAAACCATGTCTTTTCACAACACCCTGAAATCCTTTTCCTTTACTTACTCCACTAACCTGTACGACATCACCTTCTTCAAAAGAAGATACATCTACTTTGTCGCCAACCTTCAATTCATTATTCTCCTTAAGTTTAAATTCTTTTACAAATCTAAAGTTTCCAAGATCTTTGAAGTGACCTTTCATGGCTTTGTTTATCTTCTTTTCATTTTTCTCACCAAAACCAACCTGCACAGCATTGTACCCATCTTTTTCTTCGTTTCTTATCTGAGTCACAACGGAAGGTCCAGCGTTAACAACAGTAACAGGAAAACACTTTCCGTCTTCATTCCAGACTTGCATCATAT
>CAYSEK010000059.1:0-4504 GCA_964430255.1 uncultured Candidatus Saccharibacteria bacterium | reverse complement strand
GCATTGGGTCAGTGTCGACTTATTTTTTGCAGGGGTTTTACTTCTATTATTAGCGACGACTGAAATAATAAAGGCAAAAACAGAAGTTTTATTGTGACTAAGTATTTATTTTTTCTTATGTGGCGTTGCATGGCTTTGTACAGTTGTTTTTTCAAGAACTAACAACAAGCAAATTATAGTTCTTGGTCAGTGGATATTTTGTTTTTTAATGAGTGGGTTAATTTATTTTGGAGGACAGTAAAATGTTTAGATTTTTGCAAAAAATCATAATATTTATTGGTGTGCTAAGTCTGGTGGGATGTAGTACGAACAAGTTGTTTAGTATGGCAATTGATTATGAAAGAAGTCGTGCGAACCTGGAGCTTAAATCAATAGAGCTAGATTTCGGAAAAATAGCTTATCTTGATAACAACGTTAAAAGTGATGCTACTATTATTTTACTTCACGGGTTTGGTGGAGACAAAGATATTTGGAATAGATTTAGCGCTGAACTGGATGGCGCGAGGCGCATTGTTGTTCCTGATTTGCCTGGACATGGAGGAAGTGTGTCAAATGAAAGTTTGGATTACTCAATTTCACACCAAGCAAAGATGCTGTCAACTTTCTTGAAATCCATAGGTGTTAATAAAGTGCATATTATAGGTAACTCGATGGGAGGCGCGGTTGCTATAAGCTATACAAATTCAAATCCAGAAAAAGTTAAGTCTTTATCACTTATAGATGCATTAGGCTTAAAGAAAACAAGAAGTGAATTTGATCTGATAATAGAAAAGTCCGGATTAAATCCAATGTTAAATGTGTGTACAGAAGAGGCGTTTGAAAAACTTTTATACTTAGGAATGCAAAACCCACCTTATATACCTGGGATTTTTATGGATCTTTTGATTTCCAGAAAATGTGAGAGAGCTGATATTGAAAAACTTGTATATAATGAGATGATTCAGGACTCAGACTTAAGTGAAATGGTTAAGAACATCACTGTACCAACAATAATAATTTGGGGCGAAAAAGATAGGGTACTACACGTGGATAATGCGCAATTATTTCATAAAGAGATTAGAGATAGTAAATTGGTTGTTTTTGAGGAGGCAGGGCATGTCTCATTATTAGAAATCCCCAAAAAAACAGCCAAAGTAATTGAAGAATTTATCAATTAATCTAAAAAACATAGCAATAAACTCCTCGCGTCAAGCTAAACCGAGAGTCATGGGATTGGGAAGGAACCGATGAAAGTGATTATTATTACCCAACAGGTGAGGATGCAAATTCAAATCCAAATCCTGTCTGAGTAAGGTTGGCCACCGACTCAGTAGTGAACCTCGGGTGCATACTCAAGAGGGTGTGTATCGAGCCGGGGGAATCAAGAATACAGGCTGCGTAATCGAGTCCTGAAAATTGTAGAGTTGTGGTCCGCAAGGATAACCTGAGATTGATCAGAGAAAGCCGACGTTTTGGAGCTGACGGAAGGCAATAGTCTTATACGCGAATGGCAAGCGCCTAAGACACCACCGGGATCTATGAGCGGGGCATGTATTTAAAGGGGTAATCTGGGAACTTGAGAGAACCGTCCTCTCCTTGCTTAATGAAACCGACCCAAGGTTAGTCGGACTAGAAAAGAACCTGGCATTGCTCGAACAGTTTTCGGTGCGATCAACCGGGTTTTATAAAGGAAAGGGTCAATGATGGTGGGCTGTTGAGACTGATAGGAAAATGGCTCAACGTAGGGATAATGGATGGCGACGTACTCACTTACAATGAAAAAGGAACACCACAAGGATCGGTGATTTCGCCAGTGCTGGCCAACATATTCCTCCATCATGTACTGGATAAATGGTTCGAAGAAGAAGTGAAACCGCGACTGAAAGGACGTTGTTTTATCGTCAGGTTTGCAGATGACTTTGTGATTGGCACCGGGTGGTGCGGGAGGAGGGATGTCGTGAGGCATCCCCCTATCCCGATTAGGCCAATAAATATACAAACAAAATTGAGAGAGTAATGACAAAAAGACACCAAATACAATTTCCGAAAGATGAATTAACCAGCGTCAATCAAGACGAAGCCTATTTCTACCTTCAGGGTTCTGGTGGCAAGAGAAAAATAAGGTTCCACGACTACGACGAAATTTATCAAGTACCAGGTCTGTATGAACAAATATTTTATGACCGTCTTAAATGCACATCTCCAAGTAAAGTAGCATCAATTCTCGAATCAGCGGTAAAACAGTATCAAAATAACTTTTCTGAGCTTCGTATATTAGATTTAGGTGCGGGCAACGGCATGATGGGCGAAGAGCTAAAAAAGCATGGCGTTTCACGTTTAATCGGCGTAGACATAATCCCCGAAGCTTATGATGCAGCAATTCGAGATAGGCCGGGAATCTATGATGCATACTATGTTGAGGATTTCACCGATCTAGATAAGGATACAAAGGAAGAAATAGCATCATGGCAATGTGATTGCATGGTAACGGTTGCTGCACTAGGTTTCGGTGACATTCCGACGAAGGCATTTTTAGAGGCATTTAATATAGTTAGGAACAAAGCGTGGGTTGCTTTTAATATTAAGGATACCTTCTTTGATAGAAGCGATGAATCAGGATTTTCAACAATGATAAGGGAATTAATTTTCTCTAAATATCTTGATATTTACTACATCGAGCGCTATCGACATAGACTATCAATTGAAGGTGAGCCACTGTACTATTTCGCGATAACAGGATGGAAAACATCAGATGTACCTGAAGATTTTTTGGAGGAAAAAGGCATAATGGCCTAAATCGGGTAGCTGAGGGTTTTTCTCCCTCAGCCCCCACACCACCCATCATGCGGGGGGCATTGGGCAACTAATGTTTCTACCGTGACTGCACAAAAGAGAATTATATGAACTGGGATACTTTGGCTTCCATAGCAACAGCAATTGGTGTTTTGTTTGCTGTATGGCAATTTAGGGAAAGTGCCAAACTTGCTCAATCCACATTTGAAGACTCACTAGATCAACAGTATCGAGTATTGTCGATGGCCATTCCAGTAGATGCTCTGATAGGGAAGTCGATACCCGATAACAAAAAAGATGAGGTTAGAGAGCTAATTTACAACTACCTTGATCTTTCAAATGAACAAATATTCTTGCGAAAGAAGAAACGTATAAGTAAAGACACTTGGGTTGACTGGAATCTTGGAATCAAATCAAACTTGAGAAAAAATGCATTTAAAGAGGTATGGGACGAAGTTAAACGGGAGTCACCGTCGTCGTTCAGTTTTCTAGAAGAACTTGAAAAAAAAGAATTCAACTCCGACCCAAAGCAATGGTAGAGAAATGTGCATAATCATATGTTATGCATAAAATAGAGATCAAACTTATATGGCAAGATTAATCCTAGTTTGTGGTTCCACTGGTGCTGGAAAAACTACATATTCCATATCCCTTGCTCAGGAAATAGAGGCTGTGAAATTTTCTATTGACCCTTGGATGCAAACGTTATTTTTAAAAGACATGAAGTCACTTGATTATTCATGGATGATAGAGAGAGTTTATCGGTGTTATGAACAAATTTGGGAAGTAAGCAAACAAATCCTTATGCTTCGTGGTAATGTGATTTTGGATCTTGGTTTTACCACGAAAGCACAGAGAGAAATCTTCATAACTAAATCAAAAAAACTAGGTATTAACTCAGAAATGCATTACCTTGATGTACCGCTGGATGTTCGTAAACAAAGAGTAAAACAGCGAAATGTTAGTAAAGATTCCGACCTTTACTCTTTCGAGGTTACAGATATGATGTTTAATTTTATGGAGTCAAAGTTTGAAAATCCAGACACTGAAGAGCTTGAAAATGGTTGCACAATAATGTAATTAACGCAGACTTTCTGCCATGTTTTGTGTTCAAAGAGCCTAACATAAAGCGTTCTGCAATCTGGTTATTACGGCGTGTGCGAGGTCAAAAGATCTCACTCTAGCAACAGAAAGATGTTGTTACACCCATTGCCTTTTACGAGTGTATAGGCTGGAGGTGGGCTTGTGCAGTAATGTGTAGGTTGAACTTGCCTCGACAATGTGCTGGGAAGGCATGTGGAAATGTAAACTAAGGTGCGGATTGAGACACCGGCATCGGTGTTTTTCAAGAGAGTTGTCGCCTAAAGGTTAAATTTATTATACGAGTTCACATGCACCGAGGTTCTACTCTACTATATTTTCCCGGAACATCCACGGTTTTCTCATAAAAACTTGACGAGCTTTTTTATAGGTTTGTATTGCTGGTAACCTTTAATTTATGCGTATTGTAGAAAAATTTTTTACGTTGGGTGATTTTAGAGATGGGGCTTAATTTCTTCTGAATTCCATTGCTTACAAACAATCAAAAGTGTTGCAAGTTTTTATGAAAAAATTAGGGGCAAATACCTCTTGCTAAAGCGTACGTATAATCGTACGATATAGTTAATGAAGGAGATCTATATGTCAGTACTTAAAGCAACAGAAGCACGAGCCAACCTATATAATCTGATTG
>CAYSEK010000058.1:0-4527 GCA_964430255.1 uncultured Candidatus Saccharibacteria bacterium | reverse complement strand
ATACAAAAGAAGCGAAAGAGCGCATAGGTAAATTGCGTAAGGTGGTGGATGGTCATCGTTATCTTTATCATGTGCTCGATAAGCCGGACGTGACAGATGAAGTATATGACTCATTGATGGAAGAGCTTCGTATTCTTGAAGAAAAATATCCGCAGTTTCAATCTTCGACAAGTCCTACACAGAGAATCGGCGGGGAACCATTGAGTCATTTTGAAAAGGTGAAACATGAGACACGGCAGTGGTCATTTGATGATGTTTTTAGTTTTGAAGAACTGAAAAAATGGGATGAGAAGACAAAACGGTTGATTGAAAAATATTCTGAACTTAAAAGTGAGACACTTGAATATTGTTGTGAGATAAAGATAGATGGGCTTAAGATTATTTTGACATACAAAAACGGCGAGTTTGTACAAGGTGCATCTAGGGGGGATGGTGTTATTGGTGAAAATGTAACACAAAATCTCAAGACCATTGGTAGTGTGCCTCTGGTTTTGAATGAATCATTTGATGTTATTACTGTTGGCGAAGCGTGGCTTTCAGATAGTGAACTTATGCGTTTAAACAAAGAGCGCGAGAAGAAAGGAGAAACGCCGTTTGCCAATACTCGCAATGCTGCCGCAGGTTCTATTAGACAGCTTGATTCAAAGATTGCTGCAAGTCGCAGATTGGACTCGTTTATTTATGATATTGATAAATTAAAAGGTGCAGAAATTCCATCTACACAGATAGAAGAATTAAAGCTTTTGAAGAAACTTGGCTTTAAGGTTAATCCGCACTTTAAACTTTGTAGGAATATAGATGAAATTGAAAAGTTCTACAATAGTTGGGTGAACAAGAGGACAAAGCAGGAGTATGATGTTGATGGTGTTGTAATAAAGGTAAATTCCAGAAAGATACAAGAAGCTTTGGGGTATACAGGTAAGTCTCCAAGATGGGGTGTGGCGTATAAGTTCCCTGCTGAGCGAGTTACGACCATTGTAGAAGATATCAAAGTACAAGTTGGGCGTACTGGAGCACTTACTCCTGTAGCGCATCTTAAGCCTGTACGCGTCGCTGGCTCTGTCGTGAGTCGCGCGACGCTCCACAATGAAGATGAAATACAACGTTTAGACATACGCATTGGTGATACTGTGGTAATACAAAAAGCAGGGGATGTTATTCCGGAGGTGGTTGAAGCAATAGCGGATCTTCGAACGGGCAAGGAAAAGAAATTCAAAATGCCGAGTATCTGCCCTATTTGTGGAGGACGAGTAGAAAAAAAATTGATTGGAGAAGGAAAGGTAAAAAGCGCGGCGCATTACTGTAATAATAAAAAATGCTACGCACAAGAAAAAGAAAAAATAATTCATTTTGTGAGCAGAAAAGGATTTAACATAGACGGGCTTGGGGAAAAGATAGTGGAGCAATTGATAGATGAGGGTTTAATCTCTGATACAGCGGACATTTTTGAGCTCACGAAAGGAGATTTGAAACCCCTTGAAAGATTTGAAGAGAAGTCGGCGGAGAATTTAGTAAAAGCGATTGAAAAAAGTAAAGATATAGCATTGCCGAAATTTCTTTTTGCGCTCGGAATACTTCACGTTGGAGAAGAAACAGCAAATTTGCTTGCAGAAAAGTTTGGCACTGTTTCGAGTCTGCAAAAAACAAGAAAAGAAGATTTTGAAGCAATTGAAGGTATAGGTGGTGTGGTTGCTCAGTCTATTTCTGAGTGGCTTGAGGATGAGCAGAGCAAAGAGCTCCTCAAGAGGCTTTTGCAGTTTGTAAATATAGAAAAACCCAAAAAAACTACTTCCCATCAGAAGATGTCACTCGAAGGAAAGACGTTTGTGCTTACAGGATCTCTCGAAACGCTTTCGCGCGAAACAGCAAAAGAGTATATTCGCGAGCTCGGTGGCAAAGTTTCAAGCTCTGTGTCCTTGAAAACAGACTTCGTGGTGGCAGGTGAAGACCCTGGTTCTAAGTATGAAAAAGCCAAAGAGCTAGGAGTTAAGATACTTGACGAGACAGCGTTTTTAAAAATAATCAAGTAATCTTTGAATTGCGAAGAAATAGTGCTAATATACAAATTATGCTTGAGAAGAAAGACATAGAAAAACTTGCGAAACTTTCTAGGATAGAAGTTCAAGAAGAAGAAAAAGAGACATTACTCAATGACTTTGAGGCAATTTTAGGTTATGTGTCTGAAATAAAAGAAGTTGTAACAGGGGAAGTTGAGCCAGAGGCTGGACGGTTGAAGAACGTAATGAGAGAAGACGCTGGTCCACATAAATCGGGAGTATTTAGTGAGGAGATCATGGATAATGTTCCAAGTAAAAAAGATGGATATGTAAAGGTTAAAAAGATACTTTAAATGATTGACATAGAAAAACTTACGATAAAGTCCGCACATGAACACTTGCATAATGGTGATTTTTCTGCGATTGAGCTTGCAGAAAGTTATCTAGCAGAGATTGAAAAGAAAAACCCAAAGTTCAATGCATATCTGGAGGTTTTTGATGATGTAATAGAACAGGCAAAAGTGGCAGATAAGATATTGAAAGACGGTGGTGAGCCACGACTCATGACAGGTATCCCCGTTGCAATCAAAGATAATATTTTGATAAAAGGTAAAATAGCGAGTTCTGCATCAAAGATTCTTGAGAATCACAGGGCGGTCTATGATGCGACAGTGATAAGTAAGCTCAAGGAGCACGGAGCAGTATTTCTTGGTAGAACCAATATGGATGAATTTGCGATGGGTGGCTCTACTGAGAATTCGGCATTTGGTGTGACTAAAAATCCACACGATGAGTCTCGCGTTCCTGGTGGTTCGTCTGGTGGGTCTGCGGCAGCAGTTGCGATGGGTGGCGCGCTTGCTGCGCTAGGTTCTGATACAGGAGGTTCTATTCGTCAGCCTGCATCGTTTTGTGGTGTCGTGGGTCTTAAGCCTACTTATGGAGCAGTGTCTAGGCACGGTCTTATTGCGATGGCTTCATCCTTTGACCAGATTGGTCCATTTGGAAAAACAGTTGAGGATGCGGAAATTTTATACAATGCGATAAAAGGAACGGATAAGATGGACAGTACGTCTGCGCCGGAGAGTTATCATGGGGCTGGTGGTAGAGAGAAAAAAGACAAACTTACCATTGGTGTACCCCGTGATTTTCTTGGAGATGGGGTCGACAAAGAGGTGTTGGCTAACTTCAACGCATCGCTCGATGCTTTGCGTGACAAAGGGTACGAAGTGCGTGATATAGCACTCCCTAATGTGAAGTATTCATTGGCTGCATACTATATAATTATGCCTGCGGAAGCTTCGTCAAATCTTGCAAGATTTGACGGTGTGCGGTTTGGACTTCACTTGTCAGGGGATGATGTGATTGCAGATTACGCAAAAACTCGCGGAGGTGGGTTTGGAAAAGAAGTAAGGAGAAGGGTGTTGCTCGGGACACATGTGTTATCTTCTGGATACTATGATTCATACTACAATAAAGCAAATGCAGTGAGGCGTATAATTACATCTGATTTTGAAAAAGCGTTTAATGAAGTCGATATTATCGCCACTCCAACTTCTCCAACACCAGCGTTTAAGATTGGTGAGAAAAAAGAAGATCCGCTTGCGATGTATTTAGCAGATATATTTACAGTTCCGGCAAATATAGCCGGACTACCCGCTATCTCAGTACCATCGGGATTTTCAGAGAATGGTGACAGTAAACTTCCTCTTGGTTTGCAGTTTACAGCGCCACATTTTGGTGAAAGTCTTCTTTTTAAGATTGGTAAAGATGCTGAACTATAGGTACAATATATAGTATGAATTTAGAAGAAAAACCCTCTAATGTTTTTGCTGTTGATTTTTCAGGAGTAGAATTGTTATTTAATAAACTCGCGGAATTCTTTGGTTTTGTATATACAACATATCTGTCGGATACGATAGGTCCATTTTTACCATTTATCAAAGGCATGCTAAATATCTCATCAGTTCTTTTTCTCGCGGGTATAATTTTTGTACTTTTTAAGATCAATAGAGTTGTGAAAGAAGATAGTGCAAAGTATTCGCCAGTAGATACAGAAGAAGAAGAGAAACAAAAAAGTAAAATAGAGTGGGAGATCATACTCAATCATCTTAATTCTCAAAATCAGGCTGAATGGAAACTTGCTATAATAGAAGCAGACAGTATGTTGGATGAGATTTTGAAGGAAGTTGGATATGTAGGAGAAACTTTAGCTGATAGACTGAAAGAAGCTGGTAACGGGGAAGTGATACAGCAAGCATGGGAGGCTCACAAAGTGCGTAATATGATTGCGCATAAGGGTGGAACAGAGCTCACTTACAGAGAAGCAAAACGAGTAGTAGGACTATATGAAAATGTTTTCAAAAAGTTCGGGTATATTTAATACGTCTTGCGTAATATTTTTTTAAGGGTATAATGATGTCAAACCTCTTGAGGAGGTTTTTTATATAGAAAGACATCAAGAGAGGTTAAGAAATACATAGCGGGGTGGAGGAGAGGTACCTCGAGAGGCTCATAACCTCTAGACACACGT
>CAYSEK010000057.1:0-4588 GCA_964430255.1 uncultured Candidatus Saccharibacteria bacterium | reverse complement strand
AAAGAGGTAGAAACACGGGAGAGGGTGGAGAAATTGGCGGGGGAAATATCAATGGCGAATAAGAAATTAAGACAACTGGAAAAACAAAAGACAGAATTTGTTTCCATTGCTTCTCATCAATTACGTACTCCACTTACAGCCATCAAAGGATATGCGTCTATGCTACTTGAAGGGTCATTTGGAAAATTGTCGAAAGGCGTATCAGAAGCAATTGAAAAGATATTTAAGTCAAGTCAGGTGCTCGTGGTGATTATTGAAGATTTTCTGATGGTCTCGCGAATTGAACAGGGACGGATGCGATATGAATTTGAAATTGTAGAATTGCGTGACGTTGTTAAGAAAGTAGTGAGTGAAATTGAGTCAAGCGCGGAAGAGAAGAATCTCGTGATAAAAATTAACATTGAGAGTAAAGGGGATTTTAAGGTTCGCGCAGATTGTGCGAAAATAAAACAAGTGATACATAACGTCGTTAATAATGCTATAAAGTACACTGACAAGGGTTTCATAAAAATACTTCTTTCAAAGAACAAAGAGGGTAAGAAAATAAGGATTGCAGTGTCTGACACGGGGATGGGAATTAGTAAAGATATGAAATTGAAGCTTTTTGAGAAATTTAGTAAGGGAGAAGAAAGTAAGCTTGGCTCCGGCATAGGTCTCTATGTGGCAAAAGAGATTGTAAAAGCACACAAGGGGCGCATTTGGGCGCAATCGCAAGGACAGGGGCATGGTGCTACGTTTTTCATAGAGTTATCTGAGATGAAAAAGATTACCAAAGCGTAAATTTAACAACACTACGATGGAAACAGAATTATTTATAAATACAACACTTCAAAGCGCTATCGTTTCCTGCGCTGGTATTTTGGGGTTTGTTATCGGTGCGTTGGTGTATAGTAGGGATATTCGTAGAATTGTTAATCTTTCTTTTTTTCTGCTTGCTTGGGTTTTTTGTATGTGGGCGTTACTTCTGGGCATGTTTGAGTCAGTAGGGCAAGGTGTCTTGGAGTATTTACTTCTGAAAACATTGTATATTTTTGCTGCCCTTATGCCTCCTGCTGTTTTGTTTTTTGCCATAACATTATCAACAGAAGAGAAGACGCTTTTTACAAAAACAAAAGTATTTTTAATTACCGTTCCTCTTGTTCTAGTTTCTTTTGTTATTCTCGCACCGAACTTTTTGTTTGAGTCCGTAAAAAGCAATGGTGGTACTGCAAAGGAGATCGTGTTTGGGCAAGGTTTTCCATTTTTTGCCCTTTTAATCTTTCTCTATATTGCAGCGGGTATAGTATTGTTATTTAAAAAATATAAAAAAAGTGCAGGTATATTTAGGACAGAAATTCGCTATATTTTTTCAACTATTTTCATCGGGGCATTGTTTATTTTATTTGTGAATCTTGGGTTGCCTTACTTCGGGTTCCATGATCTTTTTTGGCTTGGTCCTGTCTCTGGAGTTTTTGTCCTTTGGGTTGTTGGATATCTAATAATTAAATATAATTTTTGGAATTTTAAATTAGCTGCAACAGATCTTTTTACGTCCCTCATCTCCTTAATTCTTTTGTTTGAATTGTTTCTTTCAGGTTCGCTGATAGACTTTATTATCAAGGCTGTAATTCTCATTTTGGTTTTGTTGTCAGGATTCTTCTTAGTGAAAAGCGTAAGGCATGAGATAGAGAGCAGGGAAGAAGTAGAAAAGCTTGTAAAGGAACTTGCAGATGTAAATGATAATCTACATATAATCGATAAACAAAAATCTGAATTTGTGGCAACTGCCGCACACCATCTTCGTGACCCGCTTACAGCAATAAACGGATATACTTCTATGATATTGCAGGGGTCATTTGGTAAGGTAAATGACAACGCACGAGAGGCTGTAGATAGAATATTAGAGTCAAGTAAACGGTTGGTCGTTATCGTTGAAGATTTTATGAATATTTCAAAGATAGAAAGCGGGAAGATGGATTATGAATTTTCAAATACCGATTTAAAAAAAATGACTAAGGAGCTTGTTGACGAAATGTCTATTTCTGCAAAAGACCGTGGCCTAGAGTTAAGATTAAGCATTAATGAAAATGATGACTTTATTTCAAGGGTTGACTCCGGAAAATTGAGGCAAGTTATATCAAATCTTATAGATAATGCTATAAAATATACACCACATGGAAATGTAGATGTTTCTTTGTCAAAAAATACTGAAGGGAAAATATTAATAAAGCTATCTGACACTGGTATCGGTATGAGCAAGGAGACACTTAAAAAAATATTTCATAAATTTAGTCGGGCAGATGAAGCAAGTAAATTCCATACAGGGGGTTCTGGTCTTGGTCTTTATATTGCAAAAGAGATGTTAAAAAAACATGAAGGTCGTATATGGGCTGAGTCGGAAGGAGTTGGGAAAGGTTCTACTTTTTATGTTGAATTAAATGCGTAATTAATCATGAAAGAAAAACAATTTCAAAAAAGAAAAGAAGATTTTGTATGTGAGAAATGTGGTGTGGAGGTAAAAGGCAGTGGCTACACCAATCACTGCCCAGAGTGTTTGTGGGGGAAGCACGTAGACATCAATCCAGGAGACCGCTCAGCAGACTGTGGAGGGATGATGGCTCCGATTGGAGTGGAGACAAAAGGAGATCAATATATTCTCCTGCACAAGTGCGAGAAATGTGGCTTCGAACGGAAAAATAAAGTAGGGGAGGATGATAGCTTTGGTGTTCTTTCAATGATTGCATCACAAGAGGATACAAGATAAAGCGAGCCTTTCGGCTCGCTTTATTGATTGGGTTATTTTTTAATTTTGACCCAATCTTTTTTAAATATCTCAAAGAGAATTTCATCGAGGTGTTTACCATCAACCAAGTGTTTTTTACTGAAAACATCGATTTTTTTGAATCCACATTTTTTGTGTGTTTTACAACTCCCCTTGTTTGGTTTTAGTGCACTAGATTTCACCCTGCGAAGCCCAAGTGTATTAAATGCATATTCAAGCATTAGCTCAAGCATTTCAGTACCATACCCTTTCTTCCAGTACTTCTTTTCTCCTATCATAAATCCAAAGGTTGCAGTGTTGGTTATCTCGTCGATGTTATGAAGTCCCATGTTGCCTATGTGCTCCATGTTGTCTTTTTTAACTACAGCAAAGATAATATCTTTGTCACTTTTAGAGTTACTCCTGATCCACTCCACACCCTCCATTATGGTTATTGGTTTTCTTGGTGTGAGATACTTGCGCACTTGCGGGTCATTGATCCATATCGTATTACGTTCGACATCTTCTTCGCACTGCGGACACAGAAGTAAGTTTTTACCTATAATAAAAACTGCGCGGTCCAAGGTTTTGTTACTCATGATGATTCTCCTGATATTGTGTTGTGAAAGAACAATTGACGCTAAACAAAAAACTCTCGAGCTTTTATTCAGCCGAGAGTTCTTTAAACTTTAAGTTTCTTTGTTTTTTATTTTGAGGAGAGTAAAGACATATTGGCTAAATACAAGCAATTAAGCACACGCATAGAAAATGCGCATGAGTACTTAATTCCTGTATTTAGTCTTTGCTGTCCTTGTCTGTTCATATATTCTTTATACAGTACTGGTATTTTTTGTCAAATCGGTACTTCTTTGGTACTATTACATCAATGACTGAAAACAATAACAAGAAAATACTCTTATCTGGCATTAAGCCAACAGGTATGCCTCATATTGGCAACTATTTTGGGGCAATGAAGCAGTTTGTGGATATGCAGGATGAATACGATACACGAATCTTTGTGGCTAATTATCACGCTTTTACAGCAACACAAACACCGGAAAAATTAAGAGAAAATACTATTGATGTTGCGATTGATTATCTTGCGATTGGGCTTGACCCGCAGAAGGTTAATATCTTCTTACAGTCTGATGTTCCAGAAGTTACGGAACTTATGTGGATCTTTGACTGTATTACTACAATGCCATACCTGCAGAGAGCGCACGCATATAAAGACGCAGTTGCAAAAGGTGAAGAGATTAATGTTGGAACTTTCAATTATCCAATGTTAATGGGTGCGGATATTCTAATACAAAATGCTGATGTTGTACCTGTTGGAGCAGATCAGAAGCAACATATCGAGTTTACTCGCGATACTGCAGAAAAATTTAATAGGCTCTTCGGAGAGACATTCAAGTTACCAGAGCCGATTATTATGGAAGAGGTAAAAATAGTCCCTGGTACGGATGGTAGAAAAATGAGCAAGAGCTATGGCAATACCATTCCGCTTTTTGCAGAAGATGAAGAGATCAATAAAGCTGTAATGTCTATAGTGACTGACTCAAAGGCACCGGAGGAATCAAAAGATCCGGAAGAAGATAATATTTTTGCACTTCATAAACTCTTTAGTGGTGACGAACTGCCCGGTATAGAAAAAAAGTACAAAGATGGTGGTATGGGTTACAAGGAATCAAAAGAAATTCTCATTAAAAATATTATTTCTTTCATTGCGCCGCTTCGTGAGAAAAGAAAGGCTATAGCAGGAGACAGAGAGGCCGTAATGAAGATATTGGAAAACGGCGGTAACATTGCACGCTCCACTGCAAAAGCCAAGATGATGGAGGTGCGAGA
>CAYSEK010000056.1:0-4693 GCA_964430255.1 uncultured Candidatus Saccharibacteria bacterium | reverse complement strand
GCAATACATTAAGCCGAGGTGTACTAATACATCGATTCTCCTAAAAGGAAGTTTAGAGAACGCAATTTTTTTGCTTAATAATTAGAACCTGCACAATCGGCACATTTCTTTGTTGCTTCGCGAAAAATATAGTTTATCGTATTTTTATACGATTCACTCTATTTTTCGCTTGCGCCTCGAACTGTGCTCAATCTTACAAGTTCTAATATGTCCTGTTTTTTGATTTTTTAAATAATATTTTAGAAAATTGAGTTTTGTAATCTGGTGATTTGACGCGGTGGAAACACCTGTTCTCTTTCCGAACACAGAAGTTAAGCGCCGTAGTGCCGATGATACTCTTTTATGGGGAAAGTAGGCAGTCGCCAGTTTAGAGAACTCAATTTAAAAACACCGTAAAGCTTTCAGCTTGGCGGTGTTTTTGGTATTATATAATCAATGGATAATCAAACATTAATATCAACGCAAGACGCAACTCCTCCAGGTGTTACTTCAAAATGGGCAAAAAAAAGAAAGCTTTTTTATGTATTCTTACTTGTAGGAATATTTCTTATATTTAGTACATATTTATTCTTTAAATTGTTTTACGCCACGCCAACTTGTTTTGATGGAAAGCAAAATCAAGAGGAAGTTGGTATTGATTGCGGAGGTTCATGTCAAAATCTTTGCAAAGCACAAGTATCTAATCTTATTGTTAAGTGGGTTGAAGTGTTCAATGTGAGTGAAGGTGTTTATAGTGTTGCAGCAAATGTTGAGAATCCAAACAGAATCGCAGGTGCTGACAACCTCTCTTATAAATTTGAAATATACGATAGTAGCGGATTTGTTATAGAAGAAATATCTGGTAGTACGTTTGTAAAACCACGAGAAAGGTTTGTGGTATTTGAACCTAGCGTACGTATAAAAAATGGTAGTATACCAACAAGCGCCACAATCCTATTTGAAGAATCTCCCGTATGGAAAGTTTCTAAACGTCAAAATACCTCAATTGTTATAAAAAACAAAAAGTTAATAAACACAAAAACACGCCCAAGGCTTACTTCTGTTCTTTTAAATAATTCTATTGATGATATCTTTGATGTAGACGTTACCACCGTCGTGTATAATAGCGAGAATGAACCTATCGCAGTGTCGTCAACTTTTGTAGATGTTGTTGAAAAAAACTCACAAAAAGATATTTTCTTTACATGGCCATCTTCCTTTACAAGCGCCCCTGAAACGGGATGTATGTCTCCAGTAGATGCGATGCTTGTTTTTGATAGGTCTGGTAGCATGGGGTTTGTAAGTAGTAATCCTCCTCAACCTCTCACAGACGCAAAAAATGCAGCTCTTGCATTTACAGAGAACATGCAAGACGTAGATCAGATAGGGCTTGTTTCGTTTGCAACAGAAGCGTCACACCCAATCGATCAAAACCTAACAAAAGATAATAGTAAAGCAAAAGAAGCAATAAGTTCTATTTCTATTTTTTCTCCCTCAAAACAACAACATACAAATTTAGGTGACGGCATAGAAAAGGCGACCACAGAGCTTTCTTCCGAAAGACATGATCAAAATGCAAAAAAAGCCATTATTGTACTAACTGATGGAGTTGCCTCAAGACCCCTTAATCCTGAGAATAAAGATGATGCTACCTATCCAAGTAGTTATGCGCGTGACAAAGCCCGTAGTGCGTGGATTAGTGATATTTCAATGTATGTGATTGGTCTTGGGGATAGAATAAATGAAGAATTTCTTAAAAATGAGATATCGTCATCTCCTGATAATTATTTCAAAGCATCAACCGGAGACGAGCTTAAGGGTATATATAACGAGATAGCTCAGGCAGTATGCAAAGAGGAATCATTTATTACTGATATAGTTGTGCGTGTTAAAGATACAAACAGTGCTATATGAATTTCTCCTTTTTAAAAAAACTTAAAAGGTCTAGTAATATAGACTGGGTTTTGTTTTTTGCAATATTGCCACTCTTGGGTGCTGGTTTGATTACGATGGATTCATTTGTTGGTGAGAATTATTTTTTTGCGAAACAAGTCGTGTGGATAACGGTATCTTTTATTGTTTTTTTTGGACTGAGTTTCTTTGATTTTCGTTTTTTGAAGCGTACTGGTGTGCTTGTAACACTTTTTATTCTTGCGATAGCTCTTTTGTTGGGGCTTTTAGGGCTTACTCATGCAATCAAGGGTGCAAAGAGTTGGTTGGATTTTGGGGCATTCAGTTTTCAGCCATCTGATCCAATCAAAATACTTGTAGTTTTAATATTGGCAAAATATTTTTCACGCAGGCATATAGAGATAGCGCATATACGCCATATTATTGTTTCGGGGTTTTATGCGTTCGTACCGTTTTTGTTGGTTTTTTTACAACCGGATTTTGGGTCAGCGATAATCATAGCTTTTATCTGGCTCGGGATGGTTCTTGTTTCTGGAATATCAAAGAAGCATCTTTTAACGGTGTTTTTACTCGGGGCTGTTTCTTTTGGGGGACTGTGGATGTTTGCTTTTGAGCCTTATCAAAAAGATAGGATTATGACATTTGTAAATCCTCTGACAGACATACAAGGTGCGGGGTACAATGCATACCAATCTACTATCGCAGTTGGCTCAGGGGAGTTTTTGGGGAAGGGGGTGGGGTATGGCACACAGTCTCGCTTGCGTTTTTTGCCTGAGTATCAAACAGACTTTATATTTGCCGCTTTTGCGGAAGAGTGGGGGTTTGTTGGTGTAATTTTGCTGTTCGCGATGTTTGGTATTGTTATATGGAGAATCCTTGCGAGTGCTATGCTTGGTGCCACTAATTTTGAGATTTTTTTTGGAATGGGTATTGCTATATTTTTAATGGCTCAGTTTATTGTACACGTTGGTATGAACATAGGTCTTATGCCTGTTACAGGGTTACCGTTACCGTTTGTAAGCTACGGTGGATCACACCTTCTTACAGAGTTTACGGCCCTAGGTATTTTAATGGGGATGCGTCGCTACAATAAAGCGGCACATAAAGATGATACAGGGTATGAGTTTTTAGGAGTATAATTTATTGGACACTCGGTGTCCAATAAAATGGATGTTACTTTGCTCCACTTTCCTCTACTTCTTTTTTGTACTCCTCGGGGTTTTTAAATTGTGCGAGAATCTCATCTGTTACAAGAAGTTTCCCCCATCTATTTTTTTCGACATAATCTTGAAAACTTGACCAAGGGTATGTGGATTCTCTGTTTGTCCATTTGTGGAGCTCTCTCTGATTTAGATGAACATACGCGGATACATACAGAAACTGCTCATTATTTTTTATGTGTACAGCTTGAAATGGACCTTGGAAAACATGTCCAGATTTTTTGTATTTTGCATTGAAATATTTTGCATATGCCATAAGGATTTTTTGCATATAGCGTGAAATTCCTCCTTCTCCCGTCTCTTGAACAATAATATGGAAATGGTTTGGCATAAAAGAAAAAGCTACCAGATTTATACTTCTGGTTTGAAGGATTTTTTGCTCAGTCTTTTTTGAAATCTTAAATATCTTATGTTTCAGGAAATTTGCAACATAATAACTCGGATTGTTGATAATGACAGGGGATTGAAAATAAAGCACAAGAAGGAGAAAGCGAATATAATCACGAATGTCTAAGAATAATTCTTGTTTTCCATTTCCCCTACCACAGACATGATAGTATTCTCCTGTTCCAAATTGTGTTTTCCTCATTATTTACATTCTACTTTATTGGACACTCGGTGTCCAATAAAGTAGAAACAAAAGGGTCTGACCCTGTTTATTCTATTTCTTAGGAAAGAAAGACTTCCAGGCTCAGAGTTTAATCTAAGAGGTATGTTATCTTTCTTTTTCTAATGGGGGTATGGCGCTACAATAAAGCTACACACAAAGACGATACGGAGTATGAGTTTTTTTGGGTGTAGAATTTCGTATCTATCCGTGATAGTATAAAAGCATGTTAAACATAGAGCAAATAAAGCCGAAAATTGAGAAACTGGCAAAGAAACACCACCTTTCCTTGATGGTGCTTTTTGGTTCGCAAGCAACAGGTAAAATACATTCTCAAAGTGATATTGATATGGCATTTTTACCGTTTAAGCGTATGAATTTAATTGATGTATCTAAAATGACTATAGATTTCTCAAAAGAGCTTGGTGTGGAGAATCTGGAATTGGTGGATATGAAAAATGCTTCACCTCTTCTATTAAAACAAGTTGCGCAAAAATCCATCCTGCTTTACGAAAAAGAACCATCTTTTTTTGCCAATTTTAAAATTTATGCATTTAAACGCTTTATGGAAGCAAAACCACTTTTGGATTTAAGAGAACTGTCACTGAATAAATTCTTACAAAACGTATGATTGATAAAGAATTGCTAAAAAACAAGATGTCGGACATACAGGGATATCTTTCAGAAATGGAACCAATATTAAAAGAAGACGCAAGAAGCATTATTGATGATTCTTTAAAAATTCATGCCCTTGAAAGATTGTTTCAGTTGTTGGTTGATACTGCCATAAGCATAAATACACATATTATCTCTGAGTCTGAATTTCAAGTTCCAAACGATTATCAAAGCACATTCACTACGTTGGGAGAGAATGATGTGTTCCCGATGCATTTTATGGAGAAAATTGCGCCATCTGTTGGGCTTAGAAATTTAGTAGTGCACAAATATGGTAGAGTGGATTTAAAAAAAATGGTGG
>CAYSEK010000055.1:0-4742 GCA_964430255.1 uncultured Candidatus Saccharibacteria bacterium | reverse complement strand
TGTCTGTGAATCCTGAGGGAGAAAATACAATAATGTATCTTTCAAAGATACTTGAACCATTGGCAGAAAAATATTCTCTTAAAATATCAACGCTCGGGCGAGGGCTCTCCACTGGTACCGAGCTTGAATATTCCGACAGCGACACCCTAGAAAGCGCCCTCAAAAACAGGGGTTGACATTCAGCGTATTTTATATAACCTAATAGTAGATTTGCGTTCAACAACACAGGAGGCGCCTCATGTTCTTTTTAAATAAACTTACTACTCTACCAGCTTTCCGTCCCGCAGTATGTGCTTTTTTAATATCCTTACTTGGGATGTTATCACTTATATGGTCAATGCACTATTCAGGACTTTCTTTTTATGAACTGTGGATTTCAAACATCAACTCTATTGGTCCAATTGTTTGGATATTGTTTGTATTCGGAGTATCAAGTTTTTTCATGTTTATCCTTGGGGTTGGACTGTTGTTTATAAAATAGTACTTACCCCCATGCAACAACCCCCTGAGATTTTTAAATCTCAGGGGGTTGTTTTTTGTTTATTTAATTGCTTCAATCTTTACTTCAGTGAATGGCTGTCGGTGCCCGTTCTTTTTGAAGTATCTACTTTTTGACCTAAATTTTATTACGAAAATTTTCTTTCTTCTTCCTTGCTCCTGTAGAGTAGCTTCAACTTTTGCCCCCTCAACATATGGCTCGCCGATTTTTGTTTCTTTGTCATCAGAGACAAGCAACACTTTGTCAAAAGTGACCTTGTCTCCTTCTTTGTTTTCACAGAAAAGCTTCTCTACTTTCAAAGTATCTCCTGGAGATACTTTGTACTGCTTTCCTCCTGTTTCTATTACTGCAAAAGTCATAATACCTATATTCTACACACTTTTTGCAATTATGCAAGCACAAAAGTGCTGTCTCTTGGGGTTGACGTATGCTTAAATTTAATGTAGGATAATAAGCAGAATATATATACCACACACAGACTAAACAAGGAAATTTAAATGACAGAGAAAGTGAAAAGATATATAAGATGTAACATCTGGCACTACAAGAAGAAAAAATGGATAAAAATAGATATTAAAGTATTAGTCAGTGAAAAAATCGACAAAGAGCCTGATCCATTAAAAAGACACGCGGCAGTTACTGTTGCAATCGATAGAAAATTTAAAGAATCTGGCATCCCAATGACTTTTGAAAAGGGTTTTATACTTTATAACGAATCTCAACAGTCTAACTACGTCGGTACATTAGATGACATCATCTGTTGTATCAAAGAAGAACAAAACTAAAGTGATTCACAATTGACGCGAGCGACCCGTAACAAGGTCGCTTTCTTATATCACTTTATTGAGTATTGCTTTCCATCTTTTATAATTCGAACAGACACTCGGTGTCCGTTCAATTTGCGACGGTTGACAAGCATCTAATTTGATGTAATATAATAACCAGAACATACATATTAAAACCTAAAAAGGAGAGTTTGAAATGCTTGTTGAAAAACACGTCCAGTGCTTAGTTTCTCATCCTAGTAAGAATAAGCCAATAAGTGTAGATATTCAGATTGACATTGAGGAAGAAATTCTTAAGGAAAAGAACTGTAAAATAATAAACGATACTGTTTTTGCTTCAATTTTAAACGATTTTTTTGAGGATGATATTGGGATAGCTTTCCATGCAAGTATGGTGCTTCATGATAACCATCGGGATATTGATTATGTCGGCACAGTAAGCGCAATTGTTCAACGTATTTTGGATGAATCTAAGATGCTTACAAAATACGTTCGGGGTTCAATTTTTTCCCCAATGGCGGAAAAAACAGTAGAGATGGATATTGAAACTCAGATTGCAAAACAAGTCATAGAAGAAAATAACGGGGGAGTAATACACGATACTGTATTTTTGTCTATTTTCAATAAATTCCGTATAGCAGATATTAATATTATTTTACATCAAAACATGATTCTTCATGATGACCATCGGGAAATCAATTACATTGGTACGACAGATGAAATCATCCAACGTATCCTTGATGAATCAGAGTAATGCACAACCCTACGTAGTGCAGACGACCATCACATATGTGATGGTCGTTTTTTTATATTTTCTTTATTCTTCCGTTTCCGGTTTCTCTATTGAAACAGAAGATATACCTGGAGATGACTCTGTTATACGCACTACGTCTTTATCAACCTTTCCAAGTTCCTTGTACCCCGCGTTATAGTGGTTTACTGTTGTTTTTAGAGAGTTACCAAGCTTAATATAATAATCCTCATATTTTTTCATATGCCTACCAAGCTCCTCTACTCTTTTTCGTATCATTTTTGCGGACTCTTCTATTTTGAAAGCTTTAAACCCGTACAATACGGACTGTAAGTACGCGGTAAACGTTGTAGGTGAGACAATTATCACGTTTTTGTCAGTGTATGCATAATCAATAAGGCTTCGTGTGTTTACTTTCACTGCTCCTACTTCGTTGATCAAAAGATCATAATAAATTCCTTCCGCTGGAATAAACATAAAAGCAAAAGGTAACGTGCCGTCCTTTGGGCGTATGTATTTTGCTGTTTCATCAATCCGCTTTTTTAGGTCGTTTCTAAAATCTTTTTCAAGCTGAGCTTTTCTTCCTTCATCTGTTTCATTAACTATTCTGTTGTAATTATCCAGTGAGAACTTTGCATCAATCGGGATAAGCCCTTCTTTTGTTTTAATCACAGCATCAACTTGATCACCGCCGGGAAACAAATATTGCATCTTATATGCGTCTGGTGGAAGGATGTTTGAAAGAGAAAGCTCAAGGCTTGCTTCTCCAAGATTTCCCCGTTGTTTTTGATGTTTTAGAACCTTTTCCAAATTCTGAAGACCTTCAGCAACTGCAAATATCTGTTTACTTGATTCATTTGCTTCTGTTATCCCTTTTGTAACATCTAAAAGATGTTTTGTTACTTGTTCATTTACATCTTTTATTAGTTTTTGTGATTCACTGAATTGCGTCGCAACTGCACTCTGCATATCTTTTCGAGACTCACCCAGTTTTTCATCAATTGTCTTTGTAAGATTATTTATTTGATTTTGAATCAACAATAGGCTTTGCTCCCCTGCTTTCTCCTCCACATTATCTTCTTTAGACTTTTTCATTAAAAAAAACCACACAGCAAATCCTGCCATAATAGCTCCAAAAAATATTCCTAAAATTATATATACGGTATTTTGCATGACAGATTTTTCTACAAGATCTCAAAAGCAAGAAATACAATGTATAGCAATAGTAACACAATCCCCTCTTTGCGAGAAATACCAGACTGGCGATAAGAGAATATATTGAAAAGAACAAAAGCTATGAATAAAAATAATGATACGAGAAAAGCACCTTCGCTGAAATCAGTCTTTATTGGTCTTATGACAGATGTTAAACCAACGACAAATGTAGCATTGAACGCAATACTTCCGAGAGAATTGCCAAGCATCATTGATTTGTGCTTCATAAATGCCGCCTTTATCCCAAATATCAATTCCGGTAAAGATGTACCGAGAGCAACGAAAAGTATACCAAAAGCAAAAAAGGTGAAATTAAGCTGTTCTACTATTTCTATAGATGACCATACAATGAAAAACGAGCTTACAACAAGAAGAACTATACCTATAAAAAATCTGCGAAGATTTTTGAAAGTACTAAGAATAGATGCGAAACTAAATTCTATTTCTTCAACACGTTTTGTAAAATATTCTTTCTCTGCAATAAGCCTATAAATATAGATTGCAAATGACAACAGAAGTAAAACACCATCTCCTCTAGAAATAATACCGTCTGTCGCTAGTAAAATGGGAAGAAAAGCAATAAAGAAAATCAGATAAAAGTTTTGTCTGGAAATTTTACTGTCTACTTTTATTCCATTTGAAGCTACTGCAACTATTCCGATAATCAAAGTTAGAGTTAGGAGGTTCGTGCCAAGGATGTTACCGAACGAAAGACTAGGAGTATCTTGGACGATGGACGATATACCTATAAAAAGTTCCGGTATTGAGGTCGCCACACTCATAAAAATAAAAGCGACTAGGTACTCTGATAATCCAAAGAGTTCTGATATTCGAGTCATGGAACGCACCAAAAGTGACCCTGCGTAGGACAAAACAGCGAAAGATGCGATAAAAATAATATATTCTGTTGGTATCATATCTATATTGTTTGTTTTTTTCGCTCAAAAACAAGATATTTAATGAACTCTATTATGGCAAGATTGATCACTCCAAGCACCAAAATAAGACCAAATTCAAACATTGACGGTGGGGTAAGTGAGAGTAACTTTTGCAATGGAGGTAACGTAAGTGCTGCGACAAGCATAATCACACTTATAGAAAGTGAAACGAGTAAATACTTGTTGGAAAATATTTTTATTTTCCATATTGGCTTATGAAGATTTTTTATAGAAAAAGCAAAAAAGAGTGAGCTTACAGAAAGCGAAATAAACATTAATGTTCTTATTTCTTCTATCGGCAGGTCGAGATAAAGAAGGAAGAAATATAGTGCCATTAGGAATATTCCTGTTACAAGCGCAATAAGCGTAATAAGTTTTTTTAAATTTGGTGTGAGTATATTTTTCATTGCTGATGATCTCGGGTCTCGTTTCATTATGTCTTTTTCTTTTGGCTCAAAAGCAAAAGCAAAATTCATAAACCCTTCTTGTAATATATTTACCCATAGGATTTGTGCCGGCAAAAGAGGTAATGCTGCTCCGGCGATAAGAGCCCC
>CAYSEK010000054.1:0-5054 GCA_964430255.1 uncultured Candidatus Saccharibacteria bacterium | reverse complement strand
TTATATTATCTAGTGGGTAGTAGTCTATGCTTTTTATCAACTAAAAGCAATGGCTAACCCCCTTCACTTTTTTATTCTTCATTACTAATGAAGAATAGCGTAAAAAGAAAAACCCACCAAAACGAGAGCATTTTGGTGGGTTAAAAAAAGGGGGGGGTGTGTTATCAGTAGTGATATAAAAGGTGTCCGACTTCATTTTGACTAAGCGGATTTATCAATTAAAACCTCAATTACAGAGTAACGTATTTGAACTATATTAGAAGATAGCTCTTTTATTTCTTTTAATTTCAGCTTTAATTCGAAGTCGCTCTCACAAAAAAGTTTTATTCCATCGGATAAGATTGTAGGGTTATAATTCAGGATTATTTCGTCAATTAAGCCAACCTTAGCAAAAGATGTGTTTAGTGTTGACCCTCCTGACAAAAAAGCTTTTTTGTGCCCCATTTGCTCAACGATTTTCACAGCTTCAGCAGGAGATGAGCAAACAGTCACATTGTTTGGATAAGAGATTCCTTTGTCGCTAGAAACAATGACGATTGGGATATTTTCTATATCTCTCATAAAATCTCCACCCCAACTTTTCACGGCTTCATAAGTTTTTCTTCCCCAAATAAAATGACCGTATTCCTTAGCATACTCCAACATCTGCACCCAACCTTCATGAGGCAAAAAATCTTCATCGCCATCTCTACGAGCGATGAATCCGTTTGCTGAAACTGCCATAAAAAGAGTTGTTTTCATAATTGTTTATTTAATTATAGCAGAGAATATAAACCCACCAAAACTAGGGACATTTTGGTGGGTTTGGAGGTTAAGTGAAAGGGGTGTGAATAATGATGTCATGTTTAAAAATTTAATAAGGTTATTTATCCCATATTTTATAGTATGGATGAAAAATCCTCCAGCCATCTTTTTTGTTCAATTCTTTCTCTATAAAACTACTGTTTATTTCAATCGCCTTCGCATTTAATGGTATTTCGTTTTTCGTAAACCAAGAAACCCCTAAGTCTTTTTTAAAAAACGGGATACTAAATATTTTTGCATAAATAGGTACCTTATATTCCAACATGCCAATCTCCTTATCTTTCACTGTTAAATATTTTTCAAAAAATACCCTAGGGAGTATTTGTAAGATAAACAAACAACACAGTGGCGGCTTATCTGTATAACCATAAGTTTTCTTCACGTATTCAAGGAATGCGAGGTATTTCTTTCTTTCTTCTCTTGACTTCGTCCAGTGCCATTTTTCTTCAAGAATGCTATCTAGATTTCTTAAACCAGATAAATATATTTCTCCTTCATTAATACCCGCAAACTGATTTTTAAAAGAATCAAATACGAGCATATCCCATTGCACTACCACAATACTATCCCAAGACAAACCTTCCCCTCTAACGTCATACCAATCAAGAATCATCAGATCACCATTTATCCATCTCCACTCTTTGTCTGTTCTCCCTGTAAATATATAAAAATCATCCAAATACTTTCCTAGTCTATGTTTATACTTATCTGCTTCTTTTTCATTACCTCCATACAGACCAAATATTTTTACATTCGGGTTATTTTTTTTCAAGAGCTGTAATCTATTTTCACAAACGTCAATCTCTTTATAAAACCAAAAAAGGATAGATAGGTTCATGTTATTATAAATTTTTATATGTTATACACATACTGATCATAAATGAAAGATGATGTTATGCCTAAAAATTTAAAATGTTCTATAAATGCTTCATTAAAAGTTACGAACATCAATAGTATCCAGTGCGCGATCCAGGAATCGCGACCTCGTTTTCAATGACTGAAAGGAATATGAAAATGGAAGTGCCCTTGTTGTGAACCCAGAACCTCGTCATTATCAGGAGAATGAGATTTTATGAGCATTCTCCGCCTCCGCTCTAACTAGTTTATATTATGCTTTTGGTGCGCATGCCAGGACTCGAACCTGGGACCTCGTCATTATCAGTGACGCGCTCTAACCAGCTGAGCTACACGCGCATAATGAAGAAATATACCAGAAAACAAGCTTTCTAGCAATATTTGAGCAAATTCTCCACCCCTTGACAAAGGGTATTAAATATGCCATTCTTTAAGGTAGAAACCTGTTCAAAACAAAATTTAACGAAGGAGATTGATCATGAGTAAGAAATTAATTATGGACTTCACTCAAGAAAATATCGGAGAAGACCAGTTTACGGACCAATTACTATTAACTATCCCTCTGGGGCTACCTTATGAGTTAAAAGTGGTGTGCCGATCTGAATTTCGTAGTGTTACCAGTTTTGAGACATTCGACCAACTTGGGGATTCCATGGGTCGCCGTAGTTTTTCATGTCATGGACTGGAAGGACCAATTCTTGGACAATTTGCCCGAAACCTCATAGACGACTTAAACATTCTTCTCGAGGAGTTTGGCATTCAACTCAATTTTCCCAAATTATTACCCATAGCCAAACTGGCGGTTGGTAAATGCGAAAGTCTCTTCGGTGATGGCGCTGAAGATGGTGACTGCATCATTGTCCTTCATTAAAAAGCATTTTACTTAAAAACAAAGTAAAATACCCAACAAAGGCTGTCCAAACGGATAGCCTTTTTTTATTTTATCTCCTAATATGCTGTATGCGACAAACTACAATACCCCTTGACAAGCTAGAGTAAGTATGCTAGTATATACGAAGTGTTGCGCGCGAGTGTGACACTAAAGACAGTGTAATTTATTACGCTGTTTTTTAATTTTAAACTAAAAATATGACACAAACATTACTTATAACACTAACGGCAATACTCTCAGGATATACTGGGGTTGCTTCACTTCCCTTCTCTGAATATATGAAAGTGGAGGAAGTTGAACCTGTGGCGAAAATCTCACAAACAGAAAAAACTGAGATATTGTGGCTTGCACGCGTTATCTTCTCTGAAACAAAAAGAGAAGATGAAATGAGGCTCATTGGATGGGTTGTGAAAAACCGCGTGGAAGCAGAATACCGTGGTGCAACATATGAAGAAGTTGCATTAAGCTCATATCAGTTTTCCGGACTTAACCCAAAAGACGCACAATATCATATAAATATAAACATAGGATATGAATCTGAGAACAAGAAGTGGACAAAAGCGCTTGAAGTTGCAGATGAAGTATATTTTGCAGACGATACCGAGCGACCATTCTCAAAAGACGTTAAACATTTCTATTCTCCTGTGAGTGTGAGTAAAACACCCTCATGGGCGGAAGAAGGGGTACTAAACAAGACAATACCTAGTACAGACACCCTAGCACCACGCTTCGCATTCTATAGCGGAGTGAAATAGAGAAATACTTCACATTTAACAAGGACAATAATCCTCAAAAACCTCTAGCTTAAAAGCTTGAGGTTTTTGAATAATGTGGTATTGTTACACTGGAACCAACAACACAGGAGAGTATTAATATGTACCAAGCATTATGCGTTCGTAGTCGTGAAAAACGTCCTCAACCAACTTGTAAAAAACACAGGAACAAAGACCCAATCAAAGAAAAAATATTGGAATCTATGTCCTCGGCAAGTCGTGAGGGGTATCTTAAAAACAAAAAGAAAGACGCCAAAATAAGAAGGAACGAACGTAAAGCAGCAAATATCCGTGCTCACAAACTTCGCCTTGAAGAGTCGCGACGCATAGGTAAAAAACACACTCGAAAAAAAGTACATAAAAAAATACTACAGACAATGCGACAAATTGCTTGTAGTAAAAAAGCACAGCCAAACAAAGAAACAATTGCACGAAGGAGAGCAAATGCAAAGCAGAGACTGGTTAAGCGTCGAATCAAAAAGATATATGCTTTCGCTTTGCGAAACGGAGCTGATCCAATAAAGCTTATTGCTTTCATGGTATCAGATATGGGTGCAAAACATTTACCAGTAAGTAAATATCAGAAAATGGCTTTAGCTTCATAAACTGAAACGTACAAAACAAAAGGAGGATTTTATGTATATGTACACAGGGAATATTGTCATAGCTTTGTTGGTGGCACGCATTCCTGAGGATCTGGTATTTTTTAATTCCACATTTACAGGAACTAAACAAAATCCAGCTACACCAAACTACAGAGGCTACAGGTGGTGGATGCAAAGTTCTTTCAAAAAACACATGGATGGAATGAATCACAAGAAAAAACGGCGACGTAATCAAAGACGGCGACGAAAATAGGAAGTGTTTAAGCACATAAAAACCCCGACAATGTCGGGGTTTGTTTTTTACAAAATTAAAACCGGATTCTAAATAGAATCCGGTTTTTTGTTTAAAAGGAGGAGTCTTTAATATGCTGGTTTCCAGTCCATTTTTGCTAATTGTATGGCAGTAAAAATACCACAATCTACTTTCACAAGTTTCCCTTGCTGATTCCCAGCTTTAATCGTTTTGCATTTCTTTTCACCAGTTTGTAAAAATACTACATCCGAGTAAAATACGATTGGATCAAAATACCCTGCAACTTCTTTCGGTTTAGCAAGAAGAATAAAGAATGTTCCAGCAAGCCCCACAAAAAGTAATGCATATGCAACGTTTTTAATGAATCTGTCCATTAACCTGTTTCCTCTCTGAAAAATTAAATAAATAAACCAATAAAAAAATCAACTGGCGTAAAATACCATGGAATTTCCATTACTTGCTGTGAGATTGCTGAAACAAGATGTGTAACCGCAATAACTACAGCTCCTGCAAGAAAATAGAGCAAAATTGCAATACTAATATATTTGGGATTGATACTCATGAGAGCACCTCCTTTTAAAATTTAAATGATCAAGCTATCTATTTACAATGATACACTGTTTTTATGTCTTTGTCAAGAGCTTAAAAACCGCTAAAATACTAGGTATTTCAGCGGTTTTTGATTGAAAACTATAAAATGCAACCAGTAATAAGGAGTCTTTAAACGACTATATTACTGCCGTGCCCTGTGGGTGCAGTACAACCAGTTTACCTAAGAGCAAAGCGATTTGTTGTAAACTGCAGTGCTCTGTGAGTGCAAATAGTAAGATTATCTCCTCTTTTGTTCCGTCCCATATTGTGCTTCTCTACCC
>CAYSEK010000053.1:0-5139 GCA_964430255.1 uncultured Candidatus Saccharibacteria bacterium | reverse complement strand
ACAGCGTCGTCACTCGCGATTAAATTAAACATTTTATTGGACACCGAGTGTTCAATAAAATAATTTTACATTGACAACCTAGACCAAAGAGATATACTAACAATACCAACGCCGTCAGGCGTCAGCGACCCCGCCTTATGCGGGGTCGTAAATATTTGTACATCTATGTATTTCAAAAATTTTGATTCATGGTTTGGGGTAAAAAAGCGAATAGAAGAGGAAAAACGTAATGTATATATTCGTGCTGGAGAAATTCGGTGGGTTTCTGTGGGGGTAAATATAGGTAGTGAATTGGACGGTAAGGGCGATTCTTTTACACGTCCAGGTCTTGTTATTCATGTAATTGGCTCACGTCTTGCACTCGTTATACCAATGTCCACGAAAGTGAAAGATGTTGCAGGGTATGTACCGTTTACATGGAAGGGGAGAACTACAGCACTATGTATTCATCAGTTGCGTGTTGTTTCTCAGAAAAGAATTCTATCACGCAAAGGACGTATTTCACATAATCGTTTACAGGTAGTGAAAGAGGAAGTAAAAAAGTTCTTTTCACTATAACAAACTATTAGTTAAAAGAGTTAAAAGTTAAAAGGGGTCAGGTACCTTTGATTCCTAGGACTTCCATCAGTTAAAGTTAAAAGGGGTCAGGTGCCTTTGTCTTGGGGATTTGTAGCGATAGTGGATGGTTTTGATGGCAAGAAGATTAGACTAAGAGTTATTGTAAGGAGGGTGGGCGATGGTAAATATCATTTTTGGAGAGTGATGCCACATTCAAGATTAAAAAATAAAGATACATACAAATTGGCATCGGAGAGTATTACAGATGAATAGACAACAAAGTACCGCTCAATCAAAACAATTGAGCGGTACTTTGTTATGCCTGGTTTCAGCTCACACCTAGTGTTGGCTGAACGGGGCTTGCGCCCACAGGCATACATATAGTATAGCTATCTTCTGCAACAGCACAAGGGTTTTTGCATTAAAAGGTGTCACGATTAAAAGGATTAAAAGGTGTCAAATGAACTACCCCGGACTGAAGGCACGGGGTAGTTCATTTTTCTAAAATACGTGGTGTAACTGTAGCTTATACAGGGATTCAATCCTCTTTTTACTCATTCAATGAAGTGTTGCAATTATTTCTTGAACTATGGCATTTTAGGTTTGACAAAAAAACCAATGTTGATACAATGTAGATACTATGATTACAAAAGTGAAACATTGGGGTAATAGTCTGGCGATTCGCGTACCAAAAGAAATCGCCCAAAAAGCTTCACTCGGGGAAGGAAGCGAGGTTGTCTTGTCTGTTAAAAAAGAAGACATTATTGTCACAAAGATAGCAAAGAAAAAAGAGACACTTTGTGATTTAGTCGCGCAGATTACTCCACAAAATAAACATAAATTGATATTTTCTGATACTAATGCGGTGGGAAAAGAACTGTGGCAATAAAGAAACAATATATTCCTGAACGAGGTGATGTGGTATGGATTTCACTTTCCCCCACTCGCGGACATGAACAGTCGGGTAGGCGACCGGCGCTTGTTCTTTCACCTGCTTTTTATAATGAACAGAGTGGAACAGCGATTATTTGCCCGATTACCTCAAAACAAAAGGGATATCCATTTGAGATATCAATCAAAGTAGATAAAATTTCCGGGGTTGTGCTTTCTGATCAAATAAGGATTGTTGACTGGAGAAAAAGAGAGATTTCTTTTGTTGCTTCGGCGAGTAAGTCAGTGGCTGATAAAGTGGCTGGAAAAATAACTCTTTTACTGAAAGGTTGCTAGCTTGGGTGGGGTTCACAGACACCTTTGTTTTCTAAAACATGTGGTGTAATTGTAGTTTACACAGAATTCTAAATACTAGACGTCCGACGTCTAGTAAAAAGTTTGCGCTGATTATTTATTTCGGGTAAAATGACCCTACTATGAACAAAAAAACACAAACAATATTAGGGGTTTTATTAGTATTTATCATAGCTGGTTTGGTGGGTTTCTATATCTACAATGACAACTCAAAAGACATAACTATTACGGAGGAAGAAAGTGAGGTTGTTGTTGATATTACAGAGGATGAAGTAAGTATTACAAATGACAACAACGAAGACTATAAAATAGAAGTTATTCCAACCGCATACACTGACACCCCTAGTATTCCAGTGCCAGATTTGGATCGTGAGATTGTGTTCACTGAAAACACCTCAGATGAAGCAAAACGTATTATCTCTGAAAAGATAAATAAGCTGGTCAAAGAACTTAAGGAGAATAGTAATTTGTTTCAGAATTGGACGAATCTTGGGCTATACCGCAAAGCTGCCGGTGACTACGAAGGCGCACGTGATGCATGGGAGTACATAAGAGCAGTAAATCCTAAAGACTCATTGTCTTCCAGAAACCTTGGTGATTTGTATGGATACTACTTGAATGACCCACAAAAGGCGGAAGAGAATTTTCTAAAAGCAATTGAAACTGATCCGAGTCAGATTGAATATTATTTCAAGACAGCAGAATTCTACCGTGAGGGAATGGAAGATCCCACAAAGGCTCGTGCAATAGTACAGCAGGGAATAGAATCCAACCCCTCGTCAAAAGAGCTCAAATCCCTCCTTTCTAGCTTGGAATAAAGCATATTATAACTACTTGCTTGTTCGACCCAAGTACAACTTCCAAAAGTTGAATCTCAACAGGTTGTAAAACACCCAAAACGCTCACGTGAAAATGTGTTAAAATTAGGTTATAGTAAAAATGAAATTACAGAAGAGTATTTACAAAATGCACTAAATTAGAATTATGTTTATATTTAAATCAAAAAAGAATAAAGACGATAAGGATGTGCTATTTAAGAGTATATTCAAAGCATCGTCTCATGCAAAAATAATTAGACGATCCGCAAATAAATCATCAGAAGTGCAAGCACGGCTCATTGATAAGTACAATAAACTGATTGCTTAAAGAGGGGAACCTCCTCGGAACTCAAATCCCTCCTCAATAGCCTAGAATAAGCAAAGTTGTCCAAGGTTCAGCCTTGGACAACTTTAAATACCACCTCCAAGGTTCAACCTTCGGAGGTGGTATTTTTTTTGTGGTATTATGAAGATATCATCTATGGAAGATAAAAAGAAAAATAAGGAATCCAGGATAAAGGCATGGAATTTGGGGTATGAGAAATCAAAAAATAAAGCTAAAAGTATGTATTCCAAGATTGGGCGTATGTATTGTCCGGCTTTAGATAATGACATTGTTGCGTTTACTAGTGCAGGTTTCAATCACCTTGTGCGAAAAGGACGTATACCAAGACCTAAGAATGAGCAGAAACGTCGATTTGTGTTAGTTCAGTATATTGAGAAAATAATTAAAAACCCGCAGGCTGTTATACTATATAGGCGTAAAGATATAAAAAATGTAGTTAATCGTCATGGTGAAAAAATATCAGTTCAATCCGTTGCTGATTTTTGGACACTTATTGTAGAGATTGATGACTGTAGAATTAAGGTAGTATTCAGGCAATTAGAGGGCGGGCAAAAACAATTTCAGAGCATTGTGGGGAATAATGTAAAAATTAACAAGAGTAAAAGAAAAAAGAATGGCACTAAAAAATCCCCTAGATAGGGGATGCTTTAGTGTGCCTGCCATCAGCTCTGTTGCCGATAGGGACTGACGCCCCGCAAGCACATCTTTAATATATCAAAAATGGATAAAAATGCAACCCAGTCCCGCCTCCCGAGGTTCAACCTCGGGAGGCGATTAAAACATCTCATTTTAGCGGCTTTTGTGGCGTATTTATTATTTGACAAATAAAGTCTGTTGTATACACATATGGATATATGAAAACGATGATAAACATAAAGGCTGAAAAGGAAGTGAAAGAGAGGGCTCAGCAGATTGCCAAGGAACTAGGCCTGCCTTTGAGTAGTGTAATGAATGCCTACCTTAAGGAATTCATCCGTGACCGCTCTGTGCGTTTTTCTATTGAACCGCAATTGCGTCCCGAGGTGGAAAAAGATCTGAAACAAGCACTTCTAGACTATAAATCTGGTAATAATCTTTCTCCCTCATTTTCATCTGCGAAAGAAGCAAACAAGTATCTTGACACACTATGAGATTAATCTTTCGAAAGAGTTTTGAAAAACAGTACAAAAAGCTTCCCAAAAAGATAAAAATGAAAGTGAAAGAAAGGAATACATTGTTTGAGAAAGAACCTTTCAGTCCTATCTTAAATAACCATGCTTTGCATGGAAAGAAGTTTGCCTGCATGAGGAGTGTTGATATGACTGGCGATTATCGCGAAATCTTTATCGCAGATGAAGATAATGTAGTCTTTGTATTTGTGGGTACTCATAGTGAATTATATTTTTAGTTTAACTAAATCTGGTTTATGGTATTATTGTTAAATGAAGAGATTGTTCAATAAAAGCTTTTTTAAGTTTACTGCAGGGTTTGTGGGGATTATTGCTGTGGCAATGCTTAGCGTGCTGGTTATAAGCGCGTATGAGATGAATAGTCAAAGCAATGCCTCTGTCGAAAATGAACAAAAGAGTGATTAAGTCAACTTTATTGGACACTCGGTGTCCAATAAAGTTGACTGGTGTGAGAATTTAAGTATACTATCAACATAAAGCCGTAGACAGGAGGCAAACAAGTAAGCCCCTCCCTAGGTCGAATATTGTTATGTGGCATGTTGCTATATGACAAACAGTCTACAAGGTACGGCTTTTAAGCCGTTTTTTTATTGAATAAAACTATTGTGTATTTTATACACAGGAAGCATTATGGCGATATTAAAAGAGAAAAAGAAAGAAATATTAAAGAAAGTGAAAGATGCTGTTGATACATCAGATTCTGTTGTATTTGTGAACTTTCATGGTCTTGGGGTGTCTGATACCACAGAGCTAAGAAAGGAATTACGCAATAAAGGTGTTGGGTATACTGTTGCTAAGAAAACTCTTGTACGTCGCGCGTTAGACGACGCTAGTGTAGCTGGAGAGATGCCAGCGATAGACGGAGAACTTGCGATTGCATACGCTAAAGACCTTATTGCTCCAGCACGCGAGGTGTACACATTCCAGAAACAGCACAAAGAAAATCTGTCCATTCTAGGTGGTGTATTTGAAGGCAAATACATGAACAAGGAGGAAATGATGG
>CAYSEK010000052.1:0-5266 GCA_964430255.1 uncultured Candidatus Saccharibacteria bacterium | reverse complement strand
ATAAAAATATCTTGCTTGGATGTATCCTGCCATGGAAAAAAGAGGCAATGGAGCAGTATGTCCCTAAGGATGGATCTGTTAATTTTATAACAGATGATAGGAATACTTCCTGCTTTGTGATTAAATACGGCACCCCTAGTGAGATGATTGCAAAGAAATTGTGGCTCAATAAGAAGATGTTGTCTTTTGCATCGTCTGCAAATCCAAGCGGTCAAGGTAACCGTGGGGAGATTGAAGGTGTTGGCGACAAGATTCTCAACGGCGTCGACTTAATAATCGAAGCTGATGAGTTTGTTCGTAAACAACAACCAGACAAAGATGCTGGTTCACGCTATGAGCAAGGGGTAATGGTTTCCATGGTTGATAAAGTTGGACAATTGGTCAAAACCCCGACTATTATCAGAAAGGGCCTGGATGTAGATAAGATCATGTATCAGTTGTCTTTACTCTATGATTCATTTGATTACAGACATAACACTCATCATTAATTTAATCTAGTTGTAAATTGTAAAATTCAAACCGCCCCATGGGCGGTTTTTCTTTTTCCTCTGAAGGAAACAACATGGAGAGTTTATGCATTGACTTTTTATTTTTTAGGCTCATTATTATAAATGAGCATGTTCTTTTGTATTTCAAAAGATTAAATTAAATTCTTTTTATAAGGAGAAGGAAATGGAGACTAATGAAGTAACGCAACAGAAATTAGATTTAGGTTTCGTTAATTTACTAATCGGTAGTGGTGAGAATGCTAAAAGTGATGATTCTTGCGATGGCTGTGTTGATTGCATCGATTGTGTCTGTGATACAGGTCCATGCGATTGTGATGTTTAACTTTATATCAATCTTAACTCACTGGCCAGTTTTCTGGCCAGTTTTTATTAGATATTTTTTTCATATTAAACTAATGAGTAAGCTAATTTTTAAGATAGACAAAGAAATAGATTTTAAAAATCATTTAATTCAAGTGCATTGGCGCGATCAAACAGGATTTGATTTTAATGAGAATGATAAAAAGTATTTTGATGCAATAGAAAACTCTAAAGATATACAAGAACAGTGGGAGTTATTTGAAAAATATTCTGCAGAATTTTACAATGAAGAAAACAGAGAAAATGTAGAGTATGTAGTTGAACAACTACAGGAATTATGGGATGTGGTAGAAGATAAATATATTAAAAAAATGGAAAAGATTCATGGGAGGGAGTTTCCTTACGAAACTATCTATGGGGTTTTATCTACTACACCGAAAGGTTGGGGTTTTAATTTTAATGGAGGCAGACTGTGGTTTGCTTGTTTAAATAAGGTTGACAGAAGAACCGTGGACATAGCTATGCATGAAATTATGCACGCATTTTTTATAAAGTATTTTAGAGAAGAGTATAAAGAAAAATTTGAATTAAACGATAGGCAATTATGGATGGTTCAAGAGTCTTTGACAGTCATCCTTAATTTAGAAGTTGGAGATTTAAGATTTACAGAGGATAGAGGGTACCCGCATCATCAAGAGTTGAGAAAGAAAGTAAAAGAAAGTTGGTTAAAATATAAAAAAATGGATGAAATGCTGGATGAAATTTGTCAGATTGTTAAAGATCAATACTCTCAATAAAAATTGACAAAATGGGGTTTTAATATAAATTGTTCTTTAAGATTTAAAAAAAGGAGAGTATATCATGTATCATGAACTTAAATCACCAGTAACAGTACAGCTAGAAATAACCTCAAAATGCAATCATCGTTGCGTCCATTGTTATAATTACTGGAGAGCTGATTCTTTGGATAATACAACAATGAAAGAAGATGAACTTTACGCCGTGATGAAGAATTTGAGAGATGGTAATAACTGGCGGTGAGCCCATGCTTTATCCAAACTTGTTGATTAAAGGTCTAGAGCTGGCTAAAGAATTTGGTATAAGATGTTCTATAAATTCTAATTTAACACGTGTGACTCCTGAAATAGTTACAGCAATAAAAGATAACAATTCCCAAGTTCTAACATCAATGTTGTCTTATAAGCGCTTAGAACACGATAAGCTTACTTGTTCAAAAGGTTCTTATGTTCGTCTGTTAAATGGCATACAAACATTAATAAGTGCAGGAATTTTTGTTGGTGTAAATATGGTTGTAATGCGTCAGAATCTTGATGATGTTTATGAAACAGGAAAGTTTGTAAAAGAGTTAGCTGTAAAAAGTTTTACAGCTACAAAAGTTACTCCTTCTTTGGGAGATGATATTTTTGAAGAAATAAAAATTTCTAAAGAAGATAATATTAAAATCTTCGAACAATTACTAAGATTACAAAAAGATTTTAATATGAATGTAGATTCTTTAACTGCTTTTCCGTCTTGCCTGTCAGAAAATTGGGATAAGTATGGCAAATTCTTATTAAAAAGAAGCTGTAGTGCTGGGAAAACTTTTTGTGCCATAGGCTCAAATGGACAATTAAGGGCTTGTGTTCAACATGATAAAGAATATGGAAGTGTTATTGATACACCGATAACGTCAATTTGGCCAGCATTAAAAAAGTGGCGAGACGGTTCATATCTACCAGATGAGTGTAAGAAGTGTAGTTATCTTTTTGCGTGTGGTGGTGGTTGTCGTGTAACTTGTCAGTTTTGTGGTGATATAAAATCTTTAGACCCCGACGCTAATGGACGTAAGTTTAATCCTATTTGTAGTAAAGATAATAACGTTGAAAAAATAGATCTCAATGTAAAATTAAGTATTAATCAATCATTGAGATTTAGGGTAGAGAGTTTTGGCGTCATTCTTATTGTAGATGGACTAAGGAAGTCTACGGTAACGAAGGATACGGCGTATCTTTTGAGGAAATTAAATAAAAAACCGATTTTTACACTAGCCGAGATATTTAGTGATTACGACCTTAGTGTAGAATTAGTACATAATTTTTTCTCATCTTTATATGAACAAAAAGTATTTGTATTAGTTGACAATAATTAGAAAAGTTGAATTTTAACATCTTGTTAAAATTTGTTTATAAATTGTAAAATTAAAACCGTCCAATGGGCGGTTTTTTCTTTTCTTGATTCCTGCTTTGTAATACTGTATTATTGAACTTATGAAGATGGAAAATCTAAACAAAACACAAATCGTACTTCTCACGCTTTTGACAAGTTTTGTAACTTCAATTGCTACAGGCATTGTTACTGTGACGTTATTGGATCAAGCACCTCCTGCTGTAACGCGAACGATAAATAGGGTTGTAGAAAAGACAATTCAGACCGTTGTCCCTGGTGAAAACCAAGTCACAACAGTTGTGAAGGAAGTAATCGTCAAAGAAGAAGATCAGATTGTAGGCGCGGTAGAAAAAGCATCAAAGAGCTTGGTGCAAGTGAGTGCCGTTGACGCTGATGGCAATGAGGTGTTGCTTGGTCTTGGTGTAGTGGTTTCTGGAGATGGTTTTATGATTGCAGACAAAAACAGAGTTGCAGGGAATCGTAATAATCTTGTCGTTTCAATGGGTGATCAGTCAATGAATGTGGAGATTGTGTCTGAAGAAGAAGATTTTGTAATATTGAAGGCAATTGAACTTGAGAACACAGAGGTGAAAGAGGGAGGCGAAGGCGAGAATACTAATACCGAAGAAGAAACTAAAAATACTAAGATCAGCTTAACCCCAGTATCTTTGATCGATTCGGACAACATAAAGCTTGGACAGGCAGTTGTATCACTTGCGGGTGCTGGTGGTAATACAGTTCTTACTGGCATCGTGTCACGTTTGGACACGGAAATGGTTGTAATAGGCGATGAGGAAAATACAGAGGATGTTTTGAAATACATTGTACCAAGTTTTGAAATTGGCAAAAAGAGCGCTGGTGGACCTCTACTGGACATGAGCGGAAATCTTTTAGGTATAAATGTGATTACTTTAGACGGGGAGATCTTCTCCGTCCCTGTAAATCTTGTAAAAGAAGCACTGTTTAATATTGCAAATATTGCACAAGATGCGACTGTGGATGATAAAAATATTGACGGTGAAGTTGCAGAAGACAGTGGTGACTTGACCAAAAGTGAATAAGGTTGTATTATTGGAATTATTGTATTTTAATTTTTAATTTTAATTATGCCACCATTTAAAAACTTTACTTCAAAAGCAAAAGAAGCCGTTCAGCGTTCGCATGAGCTGGCTATTGAGCGCGGGCAAAACCATGTTGATCCGATGCATCTTCTTGCCGCCTTGGTTCTCCAGGAAGAGAGTATGGTTATCTCTATTCTTGATAAGCTTGAGGTAGACACAATGCTTTTGACAGATCATTTATTGGATTCAATTGAGGCGGGTGGTACACAAGATGTTTTGTCGCCAACTCATCAGATGTATCTTACACAAGAGCTCGGACAGGTGCTTGAGAACAGCGCAAAGATAGCAGTTCACTTGAAAGACGAGTTTATCTCAACAGAGCATATGTTCGTAGCAATACTTGATGTTGCGGGACCTGCTCGCGAGATACTTTCTAAATTCCGTATTGATAAAGAAAACGTACTGCGCGTACTCCAAGAGCTCCGCAATAGCAACATCACAGAAGCAGGGGAGCCAAATCAATTTCGTAATATCGCAAAATACACAAGAAACCTAACCACACTTGCATCGCAAGACAAACTAGACCCCGTGATAGGAAGAGATGTGGAGATAGGAAGGATCATGCAGATACTTTCACGAAGGACGAAGAACAACCCAATACTAATAGGTGAAGCCGGTGTAGGTAAGACTGCCGTTGTTGAAGGCCTCGCAAACCGTATGGCAAAAGGAGATGTTCCAGAATCGCTCAAAGGCAAGGAGCTTGTTTCCTTAGACCTTGGTGCACTTATCGCCGGAACAAAATACAGAGGAGAGTTTGAAGACCGTCTCAAAAAGATAATGAAGGAGATAGAGAAGTCCGAAGGGAAAATAATTCTTTTTATTGATGAGATACATACTATCGTTGGAGCGGGAGCTGCTGAGGGAACAATGGACGCAGCCAACATGCTAAAGCCGGCGCTTGCTCGTGGTGAGCTTCGCGCGATAGGTGCTACCACTATAAAAGAGTACCAGCGACATATAGAGAAAGACCTTGCACTTACACGTAGGTTCCAGCCTGTGCATGTCAACGAACCATCTCTAGAGGATGCGGTCGCCATCTTGCGAGGACTCAAAGAAAAATATGAACTTTTCCATGGTGTTAAGATCACAGACGATGCTATCCTCTCAGCCGTAAGTCTCAGTAGTCGCTACATCACAGACAGATTCTTGCCAGACAAGGCTGTTGACCTT
>CAYSEK010000051.1:0-5335 GCA_964430255.1 uncultured Candidatus Saccharibacteria bacterium | reverse complement strand
ATGGTAGAAAGCCGTGATAATGGCAAGATAGGACAGATGACTATAGATGATTTTACTACACACATAAAAAAAGACTGCGACGAATAGAACAAAGAGCTTGACTTATTCACATATTCTTATATAGTTGCATGCAGACACAACAGAGGAATATACAATGTGCAAAAATGAAGTTTATCCAGACATACCAGTAGGTACAAAATGTAAGAATGCACAATGTGCAAAACCCATTAACAGAACGGCAGATTACGTACATTTACATCGAACAGAACAAACTAACTCAGACACAGGAAAACATGAGTTCTTCTGCAACACGCAATGTCAGCTTGATTATGAAAAACAGGAACGAATGATTGCTGCAACAAACAATCATTCCAGTATTCGTTACCTTGAGTATGCATAACAAAACTTACTAAACATCCAATGTTTAGTAAAAAACTCCGCCAATTTTATTGACGGAGTTTTTATTTTTATATTTGAATATTTTAATGCACTAGATTACACGTCAACATTAGCAGTCTTAGCATTAGCTTGAATAAATGATTTTCTTGAAGGCACATCGGTCCCCATCAATATATCAAACACCCTATCCGCTTCTTGTCCGTCATTTATTGTAACTTTTTTCAAAATTCGTGCTTCTGGATTCATCGTTGTCTCCCACAGCTCTTCAGGGTTCATCTCTCCTAGACCTTTGTATCTCTGAATTGAAACCTTTGGAGTTTTTTTGGCTTTCTTGCCCTCAACCTCTTCTTGTTCTTCCGACTCCTCTTCCTCTCCAACTTCTGGCTCATCAACCACATCCACATCCTTTCCTAGAAGCTTTTCTTTTTCATCTTCTGTATATACGTAGGTTACAGACTTGCCTATTTTTATCTTATACAAAGGTGGTTGCGCAATGAACACATTGCCGGACTCTATTATAGGTTTAAAATAACGATAGAAAAGTGTTAGAAGCAAAGTCCTAATGTGCGCACCATCCACGTCGGCATCTGTCGCGATGATTACCTTACCGTATCTCAATTTTTCAATATCAAATGTATCTCCTATCGCGGTGCCAAGTGCCACCACAAGAGCTTTTATTTCTTTAGAGGCAAGCATTTTATCAAGTCGTGCTCTCTCAACATTCAAGATCTTTCCTTTCAATGGCAATATCGCCTGTGTTCTTCTGTCTCTTCCTTGCTTACTAGAACCTCCAGCAGAATCTCCCTCTACAATGAATAGTTCTGTCTCTTCCATCTTTGAACTTTGACAGTCAGCGAGTTTTCCTGGGAGGGTCATTCCTTCCAGTGCGCCTTTACGCAAGACGCTATCCTTGGCAGCCTTAGCAGCCTTCCTCGCACGAAGTGCTAATATTACTTTATTTATAATCCCTCGTGCGTCATCTGGGTGCTCTTCTAAAAATTCAGAAAACGCCTCTCCGAACACTTTTTCTACAGCACCGCGTGCCTCCACACTACCAAGCTTACCCTTTGTCTGCCCTTCAAACTGAACCTCCCGCAGCCTCACGGACACAACGACAGTAATACCTTCTCTTACATCGTCTGATGTAAAATTCTCGTCTTTTTCTTTAAGGAGATTATTCTTGCGAGCATAATCATTAAGACGCCTTGTAAGTGCAGTCTTGAAACCTGTTACGTGCATACCTCCATCTGGGTTGTAAATATTGTTTGCAAATGCCATATCTCTAGATGAGATATCATCTACATATTGTAACGCCACTTCCACACCAACCTCATCCAACTCCTTATCAACATAAAAAATATTTTTATGAATCGGTTTAAGCGCTTGATTGTAAAATTTTACAAGAGACATAAGCCCCCCTTCAAAATAAAATGTCTTACTTGGCACTTCTAAGTCTAAATCTTTCAAGTACACGACTTTACTATCGTCTATATCACCTTCATACTCACGCGCATCTATTATGGTAATTCTCATTTTCTTTACCAAATATGCCTGTTGACGAAGATGACCAACGATTTGATTCCAACTAAATTTTATTTCTGGAAAAATTTCAGGATCTGGCTCAAATGCGATGACTGTTCCATTGAAAGACGTCTTTCCTACTTTTTTAACATTCGCTTTCTTTTTACCTTGTTTGTATTCCTGCACATAAAGATGTCCATCTCTGTGCACCTCTGCTTTTGTATATAAAGAAAGTGCGTTCACGACTGACGCACCAACGCCATGGAGTCCTCCTGAAAACTTATAACTCTCACCGCCAAACTTACCGCCGGCATGAAGCGTTGTCATAATTGTCTCAAGAGCAGATACTTTTGTCTTCTTGTGAATATCAACTGGTATACCTCTTCCATTATCCACTACACGAATACGATTATTCGGAAGGAGCGCAACCTCCACATTATCAGCAAAGCCACCCATCGCTTCGTCACGTGAGTTATCAAATATCTCCCATATAAGGTGATGGAGTCCTTCTACACCAGTAGATCCAATGTACATCCCTGGACGCTTGCGCACAGGCTCAAGCCCTTCAAGTACCTGAATATCCTCAGCTCCATAAGAAGGATCTTTTTTCGTTTGTTTTTCTGTTTTCTTAGCCTTATCTTTAGCCATAATTTAAACACAAATACCCTCTTTGGGGCATCTTTTCGTTACGTTCATTATACCAAAAAATCCCTTAAAAACAAAGGGATTTTACACTTTTAACGGTGGATAAATATTGCCATTTTACGCCAATGTTTTCTGAATGTTTCCATGGAAACAAATAAGTTTTTTCCTTCTTCTGCAGTACCCACGTCAGGGTCATGATAATAAAATCCTTTAGGATTTTCTTCATCTCCTTTAAGTCCCACAAGTAATACCATGTGGAATTTATCTGAATATTTAAATTGCTTCACAATAGATACAAATACAGGCACTCTTTCTCTAAGTGATTTTATAATTTGTTTTATGCCTTCTTCACGCAATATTTCAGTCTTATCATCTGGCTTAAATTCCCTACTCTCTACCATAAGATCAAACTTATTTGCAATGCCTATAAGCCCTCGGTGTATCCATCCTGACTTTCCATATGCTCCGCTGGCAACTCCTAATTTAATAAGCTCATCTAGTGAGGGTGTATTTTTGTCGTAAAAATCCAACACCATCTTTAAGCACGTAATTCCACATGCTCGACCTTTCCACTCCGAGTCTATTACATCAACTTTTTGAGAATAATACGGTACGTCTAATTTCATTTCATCTCTATTCAAATTGGTCAACCTGGCAGGTTGACCAATTTTGTTTAACAACACTATCAATCCACGATTCCACCTCTTTTTTATATCCACTGGCATCCATATCGACCGTTTCATAAAATAAATCTGTATTCATTATTTCGGGGAAGTTATGAACACCAATAGAATCAGGGTAACTGCTCCATTTGTAATTCTCTAAAAAGTCTTTGGCTTTTGTTTTATTTTTTACACCATCCTCTTTCCAATTATGCTCAACAAGGTCAAGAATATTCAAATCTATATAAACTGGTAAGTATAGAAAATGAGCGTTATCTTCAACTCTAATTATTTTTGCAGCATTTTGAAATAAATATCCACTTCTTTCATTTTTAATATTTATATACTTTGTGTATCCATTCCCTATACGCTTTGCAAATTCAACTGCTCCTCCCGGTGTTTTTTCTTTCACAAAAAGATGGTAGTGGTTTGGCATTAATGTCCATTTTAGTATTTCAACAAGTTTCTCTTCTTGCTCTGGTAACCCAATGAAAGAATTTTTATTTCTCGGCATCCTTATTGAACACTTCTTTTCATTAAACCTATATAATCCTAAAATAAATCTTCTATAATCATCATCACAAAAAAATATTTTATTTTTTTGTATCCCTCTATTTAATATATGAAAATAGGACTCTTCCATTTGTTTATAGTATATCAAAAGATACTGAATATGGTCAACCTGCCACGTTGACCATATTATCGGACTTGCCAATTTTCTTTATTGTTTAATACCTCTGTGACTCTGTCCATTATCTCATTCACTTCTTCGTCAGTAAGAGTCTTTTCTTGCGACTGAAACACCATTTTGAATGCATAAGATACTTTTTCTATCTTCCCAGTCTCTTTGTCTTTTTTTTCAAACCTGTCAAAGAGCTTCGGACCACTGACAAGAAGCTCTCCTGCCTCAGACTCAACAAGACCCTTTATTTCTTCTTCTGTTACTTCCTCTGGCACGAACACCGCAATATCACGCCCAACGAATGGATACGGTGATATTGTTTTATATATCACATCTCCAGTATACGTCTCAAATACATCTTCGTACGATTTCGACTCTGGAAGTTTTTCAATAAGCTCGTCAAGGTTTACTTCGATAACATTGTCCTCTGTATTTCCATTTAAAGTAATTCCAAGTTCGTTAAACAATACGCCTAAAATTTCTTTTATATTATCATTTACACTTTCTCCTTTTTTAGTTTTAGATCTTGTATCCTCCGCTCCAATAGATAAATGTAAATGTTCTTCATCACTTTTAAATACTTTTCCAATTTCAAACATTTTTACTTTATCTATCCCAAGCAAGTCTACGTACCGAATATTTAATTCTTTGCTTTTTAACAAACCATCACGCAAATTATTTCTCAAAAACTTTTTATCAGAAGCCATCGGATTTTCCAACTCCACCTCACCATTGTCAGCAAAAGTAGATGTTAAAATCTCAGAAAACCCTCTTTTTACTAAAATATTTTTTATCTTATTTACATAATAAAATGTTTTATTGACTGGTGCTTTTTCACCACCCAAAAGCTCTTGTGGTTTTATGTTGCTATACCCATATACCCTACCAACCTCTTCAATCAAATCTTCCTTGATACGCAGATCCATTCTTTGCGCTGGAATAGTTACCACAAATCTTTCTTTGTCTACTCCACTGATCCTCCCATACCCAACAATATTTTTAAACATTTCCGCACCGTCAAGATCTTCAACAACGACTTCTTCTGTCTGCGAACTTGTATGTAGCACCTTGCCATCTCCTAAGTATATACCGAGGTGATCAACTCCTAACGGCACTTGAGTACCAGGCAAAAACTCTACAGATTCTTTATATATACCCGTTTTAATCACAAGCCCTGTATTTGAAAAAACCAAGTCTCCAAACTCGAGAACATCCTTTTCTATCCTTTCTGAAAAAACAAACTGATCAACAGAGATCCTAGGTATTGCAATACCGGCTTCTTTAAATATCCAAGATGTTAAGGATGAACAGTCAAAAAGCTCAGGTGCATCATATGTAACGCTTGCACCTGATCTATATTCCTTTCCTAAGATTACTTCTGAATCAATAATTTCTTTTATCTTCTCTGCCGGAATAATAGTTTCTA
>CAYSEK010000050.1:0-5358 GCA_964430255.1 uncultured Candidatus Saccharibacteria bacterium | reverse complement strand
GAACACCTTTAGAAGTTTTTAATGCAAGTGTTGCACTAACAGGTTGAATGTACAACAATAGTAATTATGAATTTATATAAAACATTAATACCCCAAGAAATTGAATTTTATGTTAAAGCACTTGCTCTAATGCTTGTTATTTCTGCCACGTTTGGTTTTGTGACAGCGGAACTTTTTCCAATTGAAGCAGGGGAGGCAATAGAGCAGGTAAAAGAAGAAATCGCTTTCATTGGAGATTTAAATCAAATCGAAATATTTTTTCTGATCTTTTTGAATAATTCAGTAAAAGCATTTTTTATGATGCTTTTAGGCACATTATTTGGAATAATACCAGTTCTTTTTATACTACTCAATGGATACGCAATAGGTATTGTAATCTCGGCAACGATTGCAGAAATTGGAGCAATCTCAATATTACTCGGGATACTTCCGCATGGAATATTTGAAATACCAGCAATTCTGATTGCAGCTGGATATGGGGTGTGGTTAGGAGAAATGTTTTCAAAAAAACTCAAAAGTAAAACTCCTTTTGTGCCACACTTAAAAATAGTCCTAAAAAAATACATGAAAATAATTCTACCAATAATTGCAATATCAGCACTTATTGAAGTATTTATTACTGGAGAACTCCTTACTTTATTTCTAGTATAAACACACAGGAGACACGGTTTTGATGCACTAGGATCAGTCTCGTATGCTCGCTGATTTTATTGTGTTAAATGCGTAAAATATGATAAAATCATAGTTATGATACCGTTATTTTTGAAGAACAAACTACAAAATGATAGATTCAGAGGATTGTTTGGGCTTTATATTGGTCGGACAATATTATTCATATCATCAGGATTGCTTGGGATTTTCCTTCCGATATTTTTTTATAATATTTTTGAACAAAACTTTCAATATCTTATTCTTTTCTACTTACTTGGACATTTAGGGTATGGACTCCTTGCCCCACTGGGAGCACAATTTTTAAATAAATTTGGTTTTAAAAAAGCTTTAGTACTTGCCACTCTATGGGGAGCGCTGTTTTATGCCACGCTCTTTTTTATGGAAGAGGGAAGTAGTCGTCTTTTTTATCTTATACCACTATCTTTTATTGCTGTTTTACTTTTTCGTTTATTTTATTGGCTTCCATACCATGTTGATTTTGCAAAATTTACAAATAAAAATAACAGGGGTAAACAAGTTGGTATTTTACTAGCAACACTTACACTGCTTGGTGTTATTGGTCCGATAATAGCAGGATACGTGATTGAAAATTTTGGATTTAATGTGCTGTTTATTGTGACGGTGCTATTTTTTATATTAGCAGCAATCCCATTCTCAATAGTACCAAGAACAAATGAGAAATTTGTATGGAACTACAAAGAAACATGGAAAAATATTTTTTCAAAGGAAAATAGACCTCTAACACTATCACTTATGGCAAATGGAGCAGAGAATGCCATAGGTATAATCGTTTGGCCTATTTTTATTTTTCTTTTGCTTGATGGAGATTACCTCAAGGTTGGAGCAGTATCCAGTTTTATTATCGCTGGAACAGTTCTATTACAACTCATTGCGGGAAAATACATAGATAAAATGCCAGAAAAAAGTAAGATGTTAAAGTGGGGGAGTGTGCTGTATGCAATAGGATGGATAATCAAGATCTTCGTCCTTACGTCATTCCACATATTCATCGCGGGACTCTATCATAGTCTTACAGGAATATTGACACGTACATCCTTTGATACAATATTTTACGAACTTGCAGCAGACAAAGGACACTATGTAGATGAGTTCACTGTGTTTAGAGAAATAGCAATACAGCTAGGAAAAGTTATAATATTAACAGTAGTAATAATAATGTCATTTTTCATAGAAATACAATGGACATTCATACTTGCGGCTGGTGCGGCCATCCTGTTAAATGCTTTATATCTTAAAAAAGGGCAACAAACATAACAATATTTTTACAATGAAGTTAAAGCGTGAAAACAAAAATAATTACAAAAGTGGGGGAGTACTCTCAGTAGTACTTCTTATACTCGCGGTAATCTTTGTTTGGGTGGTAATATTAATACCTCAACAAAAAACAGTATGCGATGAACCTCTGGAATATAGTATTGGAGAAATAGATGATAGCTTCAATATTTCAAAGGATAATCTTCTCAAACTCGCTTATGAGGCTGAAGTAATATGGGAAAAGGGAACAGGCATGGAACTCTTTACATACAATCCAAATGCACCGTTTAAAATAAACTTAATATTCGACGAAAGACAACAAAATACTCTCACAGAGAGAAGATTGCGAGGGAGTCTTGATAAGAAAAGTGCTTCATATGACAAGCTTGCAGAAGAATACGAAACACTAAAAACTCTACACGATGAACATTTTAAAATATACAATAGCGCTGTATCTTTGTATGAAAACCGTCTAAATGAATACAATGAAAAAGTTGCTCACTGGAACAAGGAAGGCGGAGCTCCAAAAAAAGAATTTGACAAACTTGAACAAGAACGTTTAAGTTTGGAAAACAGAGCGACAGAGCTAAATAAAAAGACAACTGAGTTGAATCTTCTAAACAAGAAAATGAAAGTAGTAGCCGATAAGATAAATAATTTTGCAAATAAATTAAACTTAGACGTAAATGTCTACAACAAGACATTCGGTAAGGCGAAAATATTTGATCAAGGTGAGTATACGGGAGACAGGATAAACATATACCAATTTGATGGTAAAAAGGACCTGAGAGTTGTCTTAGCTCATGAATTTGGACATGCGCTTAATTTGGACCACGTAGAAAATCCAACATCCATAATGTATTATCTTATGGAGAAGCAGAACATGGAGTCTCCAGCGCTATCAGAGGAAGACATATCAGCACTTAAAACTGAATGTGGAATCAACTAAACTATTGATACTAGATGCCAGGTGTCCAGTAGTTTTGTGTGCCTCTCAAAGATTTGACAATATATGCTTTTTTCCTATAATTAAGAGAGCATGAAACAACACCATGTAATGTATAAAATAAAGATAAGATTAGACGATAACGTTGAGTTGTCGTAGTTCCGCCATTTTGGCGGTTTTTTTATGCATTCTTGGATACAAATTGATCTTTTTAAATTAAGGAGTAGTTTTAAAATGCAAGCACATACTGTTACGGTAGGAAATGTAGTAATTAACAAAGAAGCTAAAGCCGAAAGCAGGGAAGTGGTAAATAGTTGCCCAATAATGGAAAAACAGGGCTATTCTGGAAAAAGTGCGAAGTGTGATTTCCCTAAGCTTAAAAAAGAAATCCCTAAAGACATAAAATGCTGTTCTGAGGATTATGACAAATGTCTTCTTTTGGAAGTTCCAGGATACAACAGTGGCGACAGTTTGCTTAGAGAAATAAATTTTGCAAAATGGAACTGCGAAGAACTTGACGAAGTTGCCATAAAAAAACAAATAGTTTCTTTTTTCAATCAAATCAATCAAAATAAAATTTACTCCTAATACTTAGAAGACGAAAGCGGTGTTAAAAATTAACACCGCTTCATTATTTTAAGATAGAAGGGCACCGCGCGGGGGGTTCCATTCGCCATCCCGAAAGAACCGCCATCGTTCCAATTATTCATCCCATTAAAAAGAGAAATTCTTCGCCATACATAGTAGATAGGTCGCGGAAAATTTGATATAGTTTAGTAGCTAAGATACCTGTTTGACTTTGTCAAGCTGAATCGGTATGTTTGGGTAAGGGTTGCAACAGTAAGATGATTATTGTGTAATAAGCACCCGAAAAGCACTGCAATGAAAAACATAAATTTAATACTAAAGAACCAAAAGACGTGGGTGATTGCGACTATAGGCATAGTTATTATTCTCGTTGTGGCATTTTCATACAACGTATTGTTCTGTGCACCACAGAAACAAGCAGAGCTAGAACAATTTACAATACCAACTGCTACCACCATAGCAAAAGATTACGATGATGAAGTTGTTGACTCGCGTAAGCTCACAGAACTACTCATAGGGGAACTTAAAGAGAAAAGGTTCATAAAGAATATGTGGGGGTTTAGTGTTGCGATAGGAGATGCGGAGATTGAGTCAGGTGCCTACAAAATATCTCACTCAATGAGTGCGTTCGAAATTGCACACGTCCTGAAGAAAGGTCCTTACATGAAATGGGTCGTAATACCTGAAGGCTTACGCAAAGAACAGATTGCAGAACTTCTCGCAGAGACACTCGGATGGACAGATCAAGAGAAAAGCAGTTGGATTAACTCGTACACATCTCAAAAGTTTGATGAGGTGGAGGGAGTATACTTCCCAGACACCTACTTGATACCCGTGGACGATGGATTACAAGCAGTAGCAGATAGACTCCGCGCGAAGTTTAACGAAGAGTTTGCTCCGTACCTCGCGGAGGCAAACGAACAGAACATCAAATGGACGACACTTCTCAAGATCGCTTCTCTCGTACAGCGGGAGGCGGCAGGCAAAGACGACATGCCACTTATCGCAGGCATTCTCTGGAATCGTTTACTCAACGATCAAAAGTTAGATATAGATGCGACAGTTCAGTACGCGCGCGACACACGTCTCGCATACAAAGCCGATCCTTGCGAAAATCCCGACAGCTACGCAAGAAATCCAAAGAACGACCTATGTTTTAATCCAGAACTCCTCCAGCCAAGTGTTCCGTATCTCGGCATCGACGACTGGTGGACACCTATCGCAGGAGATGACACAAGAAGTATCGATTCGCTTTACAACACTTACCTCTACAAAGGATTACCTCCACGCCCAATCGTAAACCCTGGCTTGGACGCGATCAAGGCGGTACTTTACCTGAAGGAAACGGAATGCCTTTACTATCTACATGGCGCAGATGGCAACATCCACTGCTCTGCGACATATGAGGAGCATCAAACCAATATAAAACAATATTTATAATAGTGTATGAAAAAACTTAATAAAAACTCAATTTTTGGAATAGTTGCGGTAATGGTGCTCGTCGCAATTGCCATTTTCCTATATCAGTTTAGTGCATCACAGGAGCAGGCTGAACCTGACTTCAGTTCCGAGTCGTCCGCAGTATTCTTACCCGATATTGATCCACTTAGGGATTGGTATGCACATCGCATGAGTGACCGCACTATTATTCTGACAAGACAGGAAGAATTGCCGGACATTGGTGCTACCGAAGGGTATGCTTACGGCGAGCAGATTATGATCAGCGTGGTACCGATAAATGTATAACCAGAAGCATGAGTGGCAACACAAATTGATTTGGAGGATGTTCTTGTTTTAGAAAGCGAGTGGAGTACCTACTATGGACAAACACTCCTCACTGTAGAACACGACGCAGGAGGTGCCTCGGGTAAGCAGTA
>CAYSEK010000049.1:0-5788 GCA_964430255.1 uncultured Candidatus Saccharibacteria bacterium | reverse complement strand
TAATGTCAGAAGGAGATGCAAGTGGTCGTGTTTTCACTTTTCCAATTCCTACATATAATATTACAAAAGATTTTGATTGGGATAATGATTCCAGCGAACTGTTATGGCAGGTAACTGGTAAATATGGACTTCCATATTTTTCCAATTTCATAAATTCCGACATGAGTCCAGACGATGCTCGTTCAATGTGTTGTAGACTAAGGATTGACAACAGACAACTTGAAAAACGCGGCGGTGGATTGTTTGGGGCGAATCCTCTAACTGGTTCAATTGGAGTAGTAACTATCAATCTGCCTCGCATCGCACTCGGCGTAAAAGATAAAAAAGAATTTTTTGAAAAACTTGATGAATTGATGATAGCTGCTAAAGATAGCTTGGAAATAAAAAGAAAAGTACTAGAACGATTTACCGATGGTGGCTTGTATCCCTATACTAAATTTTATCTAAGGAAGATTAAGTCTCACTTTGGTAGTTATTGGGAAAACCATTTTTCTACTATTGGTGTTGTGGGAATGAATGAAGCAATACAAAATCTGTACAGAGAAACAATAAATACACCAAATGGGAAGAAATTTGCTGAAGAGGTTCTTGATTATATGCGAGAGAAGATGATATCCTTTCAGGAAGAGACTGGTAATAACTACAATCTTGAGGCAACACCAGCAGAAGGAATTTCATTTAGATTGGCGCTTCTTGATCAAAAAGAGTACGAAGAAGCAAATTTCGCTAATGGTAAAGGTATGGGAGTGAAAGCTCCTTTTTATACCAACTCAACACATCTGCCTGTCAATTTTACAGAGGATATCTTTGAAGCTTTGGACCTGCAAGATGATCTGCAAACAAAATATACCGGTGGTACCGTCCTTCATTTTTTTCTCGGAGAAAGAATCAAAGATGGAGAAAGCGTTAAAAATTTAGTAAGAAAAATATGTGAAAATTATCATCTACCTTACTTCACATTAACACCGACTTTTAGTGTGTGTCCAAATCATGGATATATTTCTGGAGAGGTACAAGTTTGTGATAAATGTCAGAGCTCGTGCGAAATCTATTCAAGGATCGTTGGATACTTACGTCCGACAATTCAATGGCACGACGGTAAAAAAGCTGAATTTGATATACGAAAAACATATAAAACAACAGTATGATCATAGGAGGATTACAAAAATTCTCTTTGATAGATTATCCGGGGAAAACTTCCGCAATAATTTTTACTACAGGTTGTAATTTTCGTTGTAGTTATTGTCACAACCCAGAGCTAGTTATCCCAGAAAAATACACTACAGAAATTTCACTTTCGGAAGTCTACGATTTTCTTGATAGTAGGATAGGGAAACTTGATGCGGTGTGTATTACTGGTGGTGAACCAACTCAACATGCAGATCTTCTGGAAATGATAGAGAAAATAAAAACAATGGGGTTTTTGGTAAAGTTGGATAGTAATGGCAGTAGGCCGGAAATTTTGAAAAATTTTATTGATAAAAAGGTAGTTGATTATATTGCTATGGATATCAAAGCGCCTCTTGAAGATTATTCAAAAATTATGGGATGGCAGATCCAGGCTGAAAAATTAAAAAAAAGTATTGATATTATAATGGGTTCGGATATTAGATATGAATTCAGGACGACTATCGTAAAATCTCTTACAAGTAAAGACAACTTGAGAAAGATCGCACAAACAATTAGTGGTGCAGAGAATTATTATTTACAAAAGTTCATTCCAACAAAATTAATTGACTTGGGTCTAAGTGAAGATACATCTTATACTGATGACGAACTAAAAGAATTAGCATTAGAGCTGAAAAAATATGTAAAAAATTGCAACGTTAGATAGGTGTTTAAACACAGAGGCTTGTTTTTAAATATTTTATCTCATAGGGGTTAACCTGTATTTTGTGTTGTATTATTAAATAAGTAAAAAAATAGAGGTTAGCAAAAGTCCTCTACTTTTTTAGTATTATTTATCTTTTTTTTTATAACCTTTTTATACAGCTCTAACTCTAACTTGCTTCTTCCTTTCTTTGTCTATCTTAGGTAAGCGTAATGTAAGTAGTCCATTTTTTTCACTTGCTTCTGTCGTGTCAGGGTCAATCTCTTGAGGTAATAGTATCGTTCTTGAAAATGATCCCCAGTAGAGTTCTTTGTAGAAATAATCGTCTTCCGATGTTGTACTCTCTCTGTTTCGGACGCCTTTTATTGTTACCATGTCTCTTGTGATTGTGATATCCAGATCTTCGGGTCTCACGCCGGCAACCATTGTTTGTACAATGATATCATCACCCGTTTGATGTACATCAACCGTAAGTTGTCCTTCTTCGTTGTCTTCTTCTATCCAGTTGTTTTCTTTCGTCTCTTCATTCTCCTCAAACATCTCAAGGTCATCTTCTCCCACGTTTATAGTCCCCGTTAATTTCTCAAAGAATGATTTTTTGCCGGTTTTTTTCATCATAATATTTTTTGTTAAATGGTTAATTATTTTTTAAATTTTCTAATACGTGGGAATACAACGGGTCTTATTTTTTTGATTTTTTCAAATAGTAAAAGTAGTATTACTATTGCTATCCAAAGATAGAAAAACACAATCAGTATTTCACCGATGCTTTCAGTGTTAATTATAGTTAAATTAAATATCGTATGCAACACAAAAGCTGTGATTAACCCAAGTGCAAGATATATTGTTTTCATAGCCGGTCTTTTGTAGAAAGAAAGTGCAACCGCTACTCCAATAGCCGCTGAAGATACTGTATGTAGGAGTGTTGCTCCAACAAAACGAAGATTGCTGTTAATAACTCCTAACATTACCCCATCTTGAGATATTGTACTTACTAAATACAATAAGTTTTCCATTGCGGAAAAGCCCAGAGCGATGGTTATTGCGTATATAACAGCATCAATTGGTTCGTCAAAATATTTACTTCGTAATGCCACTAAATATAGTGCAAGATATTTCATTATTTCTTCAATTAAGGCTACTGCAACGAACAAGGATGTTCCAGATGTAAATTTATATGCAAAGCTCTCAATTGGGTAAACAAGGAAAACGGTAACTGCCCCCGTGATAAAAGAAAGAGACAACAGAAGCACTGGCTCCGGTTTTTTGCTATCTTGTTTAAGCCAAAACCACAACCAAAATAACGCTGGCAAAAAACTACCTGCAATAGCCCAAAAGAATGTTTCTATTGTGATTTCGGCCATGTTTCTATCATTAAGAGTTTTTTATTACCACTTTTTTCTATTGCATCCCATATTTCTTCTGTAATAAACGGCATAAAAGGATGGAGCATCTTGAGTGTAGTTTTTAGTATTTCAAGTAGCGTCCATTGTATGGATAATTTATCTTCACTATCGTTTTCTGTTAATCTACTCTTGCTTTCTTCTAGTATTTCATCCGCAAGTCTGTGCCATGCAAAATGATATAGTTTTTCAGATGCGAGATGGAAACGGTTATTTTCCATATCTGAGGTGATGTCTTCAGTGAGTGAGTGTAATTCATCAAGTAATTTGGCATCTTTCTTCATTATGTTTGGTTTTTTTGCATATCTTTCTGTGTCTGCTGATTGTGTTTCTGTGGTAATGAATCGGGATATATTCCATAGTTTGTTTGCAAATTTTTTGTACGCGAGTACTTTTTGTGGGTCAAGATTCATATCGGTTCCGGGGGCATTTGCGACAACAAGAGCCATTCGCAGTGCATCTGTTCCGTACTGCTCAGTAATTTCTATTGGGTTTATGACATTACCTTTTGATTTGCTCATCTTTTTTCCATGCTTATCTCGCACCATGCCATGTAGATATACTGTTTTAAATGGAACTTTACCTGTGCGGTACAGTCCCATCATTATCATGCGAGAAATCCAAAAGAAAATTAAGTCTGCACCACTTTCCATCACATTGGTAGGGTAGAAGTCTTCAAGATCTTTTCCCTTAGGATAATCGAGGGTAATAAAAGGCCACTGACTAGAAGAAAACCATGTATCAAAAGTATCGGGGTCTAGTGTTACTTCGCCTCCGCATTTCTCGCATTTTTCAATATTATTATCAATATCAACCATTCCTGCACCGCATTTATTGCAGATCTTTGCAGGAATTGGTATTCCCCATGCGATTTGTCGGGAAATATTCCAGTCTTGCATATTTTCAAGCCAATGCAGGGCTATTCTCTGATGGCGTTCTGTGACAAATTTTACATCTTCATCTTTTATAGATTTTATTGCTTTTTCTGCAAGTGGCTTCATTTTTATGAACCACTGCTCTTTGAGTTGAGGTTCTATTTCACGGGAACATTTATAGCAGGTTGGCACTGAGTGTTCGTATTTTCCGTCAATTTTTACAAGCAGTCCTTTTTTGTCTAGTTTTTCAACTATTTTCTGTCGAGCTTCTTTTATTGGCATTCCTTCAAACTCCTTAGCGACTGGAAGGAGCTTGCCGCGTTCGTCAATTATTTGTTCATAGTCCAATTTATGACGCATTGCTATTTCATAGTCTATCGCAGAATGCCATGGTGTTATTGTCATAACCCCTGATCCCATTTCAGGGTCTCCTGCATTGTCTTTTATTACAGTCGCAGTTATTGGACCGTTTATCCATTCGAGCTCTATTTTTTGTCCGTGTTTGAAGTCTTTGTAACGAACGTCGTCTGGGTGCATAACAACGTACTTATCCGCAAATTTTGTTTCAGGACGCGCCGTACCAATTGTAAAAGGTCCATATTTGAAATAGTAAAATGGTTCTTTGCGGTCCTCGTGAATAAGTTCAAGGTTTGAAAATGCTGTTTGGTGTTTTGGGCACCAGTTTACAGACCTAAGTCCTCGATATAATAAACCGTCGTCGTTGAGTTTTTTGAATGTGTCGTATACAGTTTTTACCACTCGCTCGTCAAGAGTAAAGAGTTTACGCGACCAATCACAAGAAGCTCCAAGCTGGCGGAGCTGTCCTTCCATATATTTTTTATTTGAGAGTGTAAAATCCAGAATTTCGTTATATAGTTCTTCCCGTGTCATTTGGAATCTTGAGCGTCCTTCCTTTTGCAGTTTTTTTTCATAAACAACTTGTGTTTCAAATCCAGCATGGTCTGCGCCAGGTACCCATAATGTTCGCTTCCCTTGCATTCTGGCATATCTGATCATAATGTCTTCCAGCGTAACAAAAAGGGCATGTCCTGCATGAAGGGAACCGTTTGCATTTGGAGGTGGCATAATAATGCAATAGTTTTCTTTGCGGTCTCCCGGAAGGTTGTCAGGGTTAAAAAAACCGCTCTTTTCCCAGAGCTCGTATATTTTATCTTCTGTGTCTTTTGGGTCGTATGGTTTTAGAAATTTCTCGTTCATTAATGGCTATATTACCACAATTTGCGTGTTCTTTGAATTTATCAGCAACTTAAAGTAACGAGATCGTTGCAGTATTGACCCAAAGTGTTCTGTGTTTTACTTTGCTGTTTGAAGTTTTATTACCTGCAGGGTGTATGTATTAGCTTGGATTATGCAAGTGTCCTTTATGGTATTTTATAGCTTGTTTTTAAAAGGTTTGTAAAGGACATTTATTGAAGAGTTTGTTTTGGTGTCTTTTACGTTAAAAAGCATTGGAAATAGGAGTTTTCTAATGCTTTTACATCTTGACATTCTGTCGTTTTGGATTAGTTTTCAGATTATAGCAATAATATTACTTTATCAACTTAATTAAAATTATTATGACAATAAAAAAAGCGTTTCCTTTATTTATCTTAGCTGTGCTCGGTATGGTTTTACCTCTTACCGCTTTGAGCTCAGTAGAAGCACCAAAGGAAGTACCA
>CAYSEK010000048.1:0-6040 GCA_964430255.1 uncultured Candidatus Saccharibacteria bacterium | reverse complement strand
AATTTTTACCTATCTTTTATACAGTCCTTTTGAGTTTTGATACACCGCCCGTATCACATCTAATTTTTGATTAGTACACCCTCTTGTATTTTACTTGTATCACTTTTTTCGTTCTACTAACACAAGCACCATATACTAAAAAGATCTCGACCACACAAACCAAGACCTTTAGCAAAATAATTAAACCTTGATGAGAAAAGATTACTTCTTGACCTTGGAAAGCTTGATGCTGCGCAGGCGAAGAGCGTTTACAACCACCGAAATGCTGGACAGTGCCATAGCGGCAGCGCTTACTTTTGGGCTAAGAAAACCAAGTGCTGCAACCGGTATCCCAATCGTGTTGTAAGAGAATGCCCAAAACAAGTTTTGTTTGATATTTTTAAGTGTTGCCTCAGACAACCCTATTGCCTCAGAGGCTTTCCCTAAGTCGCCCTTAACAAGCACAACATCTCCAGCTTCCATTGCAACATCTGTTCCAGACCCCATGGCTATACCAACATTTGCTTGCGCAAGTGCTGGAGCATCATTTATCCCATCCCCTATCATTGCAACAAACTCGCCTTGCTCCTGTAGTTCTTTTACTATACGTGCTTTGTCTTCCGGCATTACTTCTGCTTTAAAATCATCTACGCCAACACTCGTTGCAATCTCTTGTGCTACCTGCTTATTATCCCCAGTAAGCATCAATGTGCGGATACCACGTCGCTTTAGTTCGCTTACGGCTTCTGCAGAAGTTTCTTTAACGTCATCGAGTATGGTAAAGAACCCGATAAGTACATCTTCCTTTGCAAAACCAACAACGGTGTATCCTTTATCCATATACTCTAAAGTTTTCCTTTCATAATCACCTGTACGAACACCCGATTCTTTTAAAAACTTTATGTTGCCAACACGATAAATAACATTACCAACCCTACCTTCTACTCCTTTACCTGTAACAGATCTTACTTCGGACATCTTTGTCTCTTTCTTTAATTCTATTCTATTTTTTTCAAACCACCTAACAACACTTTTTGCCAGAGGATGTTCCGAAAAAGACTCTAGGGTATAAGCAACAGAAAGTTCTTTTTCTTTACCACCCACAGACACCCATTCTTTTACATCAGGTCTACCTTCTGTAATTGTGCCTGTTTTATCAAATACAACTGTTGTTATTTTCTGCATCTTCTCCAAGGCTTCTGCGTTTTTTATCAAAATCCCCATAGATGCGCCCCTGCCCGTTCCAACGACTATGGATATCGGAGTTGCCAGCCCAAGAGCACAAGGACAAGCAATAATAAGCACAGCAACGGTATAGATAAGTGCGAGGGCAAAATCACCGGCCGATACAAAATACCACAAAATGAATGTCAGTGTTGATATCCCTATCACTATCCAAACAAAATATCTTGATACCACATCAACAAAACGCTGTATCGGTGCTTTTGACATCTGCGCCTCCTGCACAAGCAATACAATACGAGCAAGAACCGTTTCGGAACCAATTTTCTCTGCTTTCATTTTAAATACTTGATTACCATTTATTGTCGCACCAATTACTTTGTCAGTAACCACTTTATCAACGGGGATACTCTCTCCAGTAACCATTGATTCATCAATTATGGCAGACCCTTCGATAATCACACCATCTACTGGTATTTTTTCTCCAGGTTTAACCACAAGAACATCACCTTTACTTACCTTCTCTAGGGGTAGGTCTTCTGTCGTACCGTCAGACTTAACTCTATGAGCAACCTTTGCAGTAAGCTCCAGTAATTTTTTTACAGCCGCAGATGCTTTTCCTTTCGCTCTAGCTTCAAGATATCTTCCAAATAAAATAAATGTTATAATAATCCCAACATCCATAAAGTACTCAGAACCTTCCTGTACGAAAAGTGTCGTATAAGAAGAATAAAAAAATGCCGCGCTCACACCAAGTGCGACAAGTGTATCCATGTCAGGGCGACCTCTCATGAGTGAAGGAAATCCAACTTTGAAAAATTCACTACCAGTATAAAGCACCCCCAGAGACAAGAGAAGCATCACAAAACGCCCATTCTCAGCTTCAAATACAAAAGTAAGAAATAAAATGATTACTGACAAAAAACCAGCACCAACAACTTTGTATAGACGCTTCTTTATAGCACTATCGTCTTCCATTGAAGCATGATCATGTTTAGAGCTGTCTCCTTTCTTCATGTTCACCATTCCTTTGTGTACCGAGTGGTCCATCTGCATTATAGGAGTTGCCTTGTACCCAGTTTTGTTTATCGCTTCCAAAACCTCTTTCTCACTTATCTTGCTTTCGTCGTATTCAACCTCCCCTTTTTCAAGGGCAAAATTTACACGAGTATCTTTGACACCTTCCTTTTTCTTTAAAGCATCCTCGATAGTAACTGTACAACTTGCACAATGCATGTCTTTTATTTTTACTTGAAGTTTTTTTGTCATATTATTTTAACTTACCCCTAAATTAAACACCATCAACCACTCTCTTTAATTTCTCCTCCACCTCGCGTGCAACTTCGGCAAGCTCTGAAATATTTGCAACACCCATTGCCACAGTAGGCATAATAGCTGAAACAACAACACTGCCCCCATCTTCATAAACAATAACATTACATGGAAGCAAAAGACCGATCTGTTTATCTGTTTGCAGTGCCTTGTGCGCAAACACAGGGTTACATGCACCTAGAATTATGTAGTTATCATAGTCGGCATCTATTTTCTTCTTCATTGTATCTTTCACATCTATTTCGGTAAGTACACCGAATTCCTCTTTTTTCAATTCCTCTTTTGCTTTTGACACAGCGTCTGCAAAAGAAAGATCTACTTGTTTTTTGTATCCATAATCCATATATTTTATTTTCTACTTAATTTTTAAAATTATTTTTGGATAAGAGTATTCCCATCTTTCTGCCACTGTATCATGCCACCTTTCATGTCGTATACATTAGTATACTCCAACTGAGAAAGAGTGTCTGCGGCAACTGCACTCATGCTTCCACTTTGGCAATATAAAACTATCTTTGAGTTTTTATTCTCTGGCAACTTGTCGAGATTATCAGCGATTGTATTAAAGGGTATGGAAATATCGGTACCTTCAATATCACCAATATATGGTATATGTACATTCACTAGCGTGAAATCTTTATTTTTAAGCATAACAGCAAAATCTTCGGTGGAAATATCTTTATATCTGTAAGTTGTTTTTACTGCCGGCTGAGCAGGTTTTTGATTTAGTTCATTTTTTATATCATTTTGTATATTTTTTGATTCAAAACTATCCACAAACAACACAATGACCGTAGTTACTACTAAAAATAATATAATACCAATAAAAATATATTTCTTTATTTTATTCATTTTATTTTCTTTTTGCTAATTTATAAATTGTCAGTACTTCTTTTACTGGTTGAGTTTTCTTACCTGCCTTTATTTGCTCTATTACATGAGTGGAGAGATGATTTTCTAGGATAAGATCCTCTATGCCCGAAAGTGCTTCTTTTACAGCACTTGTTTGACACAAAATATTCACACAATATTCCTCTTCTTCAACCATTTTTTGAATACCTCTCACTTGCCCCTCTAGTATCTTAAGACGATGTATTGCTTTCTTTTTTATATTTTCTTTCATAACATATGAATAATACCCCTAGGGGGTATCCATGTCAAATATTAACTACTGTGGATAAACAGTTTCCGTAAAAATGCTACTCTAAATACAATGGATTATATAAAAACAACCTCTATTGTCACCTGTCCTGTTTGTGGTAAAAAGAAAGAAGAAACAGTGCCTACAAATAAATGTACTACTGTATATATTTGTACGTATTGTAGCGCAAATATAATCCCTAAAGATGGAGATTGCTGTATATTCTGTTCATATGGTGATACATCGTGCCCTATTAAACAAAAATAATGTACACAAAAGGATTCACATTAATTGAGATACTTATAACAATCGGAATTATCGGGCTCCTTGCCTCGGTTATTTTAGGGAATTTAAATACAGCACGAGAGAAAGGTATGATATCAAAGGCTACATCGGAGCTTAAAAACATACGGACTGCGATTGCGTTACTTGAAGACGATACTGGTAAATGGCCAAATGGATGTAAGGTAGGAGTTGTATCAAACCCTGAAATAGAGCTGGACTCAGCTCAAGCTGGAATCAAAACAAGACCAAGTGCTGGAACGATAGATACTTGCACATGGACAGACTCCGAGGTGGCAAACTGGAACGGACCATACATAAAGACGCCTGTTGACCCATGGGGCAACTCATATTGGTTTGACCCTGACTACCGACCAGGTGATAATGTAGATGGATCAGAAAACTGTGGTGGTGGCACAGAAGCCATAACTAACATCGTTGCCATTATATCATTTGGCCCAAATGGTATAGGTGAAAACAAATATGACTGTGATGATACCTACATTGAGATGAAATAAAGCTAATAACGATCATTATGCAACTCAAAGAAGAAATAAAAAAGATTTTTAAAGGAGAGGTTCTCAGCGACAAAAAAACACTTGAGGAACACAGCAAAGATGCAAGCTTGTTTGAAGTAATCCCGGAACTTGTAGTGTACCCAAAAAAACAGAGAAGATATAAAATCTCTTGTCTCTTTTGTATCTAGAGGAAAGAAGAACAATCCAAAATTGTCTCTAACTGCACGTGCCGCAGGAACGGGTATGTCTGGAGGATCGCTTAATGAATCCATTATCCTTGACGTAACTAAGCACATCAACCATATTGGCAATGCTGAAGATAACTCCATCACAGTTGAACTAGGAGCTTTTTATCGTGACTTAGAAAAGAAAACACTAAAAAAGAATTTAATAATGCCCTCTTACCCAGCATCCAAGGATTTGTGCGCAATAGGAGGAATAGTAAGCAATAACTCAAGCGGTGAAAAAACTCTCAATTTTGGAAGTACAAAAGATTATATCCAAAAACTCAAAGTGATACTTTCTGATGGTAATGAATATGAATTTAAACCATTAAGCAAATCAGAACTTGATGAAAAAATAAGACAACAAGATTTTGAAGGAGAAATATACAAAAAAATCTTTGAACTTATACAAAAAAACAAGAAACTTATAAAAGATGCAAAGCCTGATGTATCAAAAAATTCAACAAGTTATTTCATATGGGATGTATGGAATGGAGAAACATTTGATTTAAGTAAGCTTTTTGTCGGATCTCAGGGAACACTTGGAATAATTACCGAGGCAACTTTTAAATTAATAAAACCCAAAACGCACTCTTCACTTCTTGTTATCTTTCTGAAGGATTTTAACAATCTTTCAGAAATTGTAAACAAAACCCTAGAACACAAACCGGAAAGTTTTGAATCATACGACGATCACACATTTAGTCTCGCTATAAAATTCTTCCCAGACATAGTCAAATCACTCAAAACTGGGATAATATCACTCGGATTACAATTTCTTCCTGAATTTTTTATGATGATTACAGGAGGAATACCTAAATTAATACTACTTGCGGAATTCACAGGAGACTCGGAAGAGGAAGTGGAACAAAAAGCTCAAACAGCAAGAGAGGATATCAAGAAATTTCACTCTAAGACAAGAGTCACAACATCCAAAAAAGGTGCCGAAAAATACTGGACAATAAGAAGGGAAGGCTTCAATCTATTACGACATCACATAAAAAAAGGACGTACAGCACCATTTATAGATGATACGATCATAAAACCTGAAAAGTTACCCCTGTTCCTTCCACGCCTAAGTAAAATTATGGATCAATATGATATCACGTATACCATCGCCGGGCACATAGGAGATGGTAACCTACACATAATACCCATAATGGATTTCACACGACCAGAATCAAAAATAATTTTTAAAGAACTGGAAAAAAAGTATTTAACCTTGTGTTTGAATTTAGTGGATCAATGTCAGCGGAACATAATGACGGTATAGTACGAACCCCTTATCTTAAAAAAATGTACGGGGAGGAAATGTATAAGATATTTGAAGATGTTAAAAATATTTTTGACCAGCTCGTCATATTCAACCCCGGTAAGAAAAT
>CAYSEK010000047.1:0-6070 GCA_964430255.1 uncultured Candidatus Saccharibacteria bacterium | reverse complement strand
CATATCGGTATTTATATTTGTAAGCCCTACAAAATAAATATTTTTTGCTTCTACTCTTTTTAATCCTTTGTCAGCGAGTTCTTCTAAGCCAATTTTAAAATTTTTCTTATTATTTCTTTTCTCTCCATTCTCAAAGCCTGAATCATTTATTCCAATTGCAAAAAATATATTTGCAATACCCCATTTTTCAACTGTTTTAAATTCAAAATCAAATCTATTTAGTACATCTGTAATAATATCACCATCAACAGCAAAAATATCAACATCTGGTCCTTTATAATAACTACCTGTCTTCTTGTAATTATATTCCCATAAAAACATAGCGAGGCGGTTAGTCCATCCGGCTCTTTCTAAATCAAAAGCACCTCTCGTAATACTATCGCCAAAAATACAGATTATTTTACTCATGGCGGGCCCACTCAGACTCGAACTGAGAACTGCGGTTTTGGAAACCGATATTTTACCATTGAAACTATAGGCCCTTACTACAAACGGCGGAACATTTCATGTTCCGCCGTTCAGTATAACAAAAAAATAGTATAATTTCTAATAGAGACTATAAGCGACGTAGAGTGAGTTAAATGAGAAAAAGTAGCGTAGCTTTATCATTTCCGAACCGAGGAGCTTATATAAGACGAAGTGCTTCTATTTTTTCATCTCCTTGTGTGGAGTGTGCTTTCTGCACCATTTACAGTGCTTTTTAAGCTCTATCTTGCGCGTAACGAGTTTTTTATTCTTTCTGCTCCAGTAGTTGATACGTTTACACGTCTGGCACGCAAGTTTTATAAGTTGATCTTGTGACATAATATTTTATTAACCAATCTGATTCCATCTAGAATACTCTAAAATGGTAAAAAAAGCAACCAAACACCTGTAAGTTAGGCAAAAACACCCATGACTCATTTTAATATTTTGAGACACTCGGCTAGAAAGCGTGTTGTTTCTCTTTATACTGCTTGATTACAGCCTCTTGTTCCGCTGTCGCTTCTCGTATAATTTCACGAATAATTTTGGCTTTTTTGCAGATTTAGCATCATGAAAAACTCTGAAAAATCATCTTTTTCAGTAGTTTGAGCACTCTCACGAGAGGTTATTCCAAGATATTTATGTATAAAACTCATCATATAAATATTTTCCCTAATTCTTCTTTAGAATAAGTACTCTTTATCCTCTAGTCAAGCTCATCAGCTTGACTATTTAAGTACAATTCACCATCAGTGTTATCTAAATTTTTTATAAGTAAATTTAAAATCAATTTCCCGTCAAACTTTTTCTTTGCTTCTTTTGTATTTTCCCTTGAAGTAAAAAATGTACTAACGAACGTTTCTTTGTCAACGTGTCTCGTCTCCTTCGTCTCGCGAGCAACAGCAAACTCCCATGCTTTTTTTGGGTCTTGATACACAAACCACAATCCCAACCCCTAAACTACCTATAAAACAACTCGTGCTTTCTCAACTCTTTCCTGATCTCTAAATAATTAGGAAGTATTTCTCCTACAAGCGCCCAAAACTTTTGTGAATGATTGAGTTCCTTTAAATGACATATCTCATGCACAATAATGTAATCCCGCAAATGTTCCGGCAAAAAGAGAACCTTGTAATTAAAATTAAGATTTTGTTTTTTTGAACAACTACCCCACCGAGTCTTTTGATTCTTAACACTGATCTTATTAAATGAATACCGATAGGTTTTGTTATAAAACTCCACCCGCTCTTTCACGAGAGTGAGCGCCACGTCTTTGTGTTTCAAGTAATCATCATGGGAGAAGACACGGACTGCACTACTATCGATGCTACTATAAAATTTAACCTTGTCTATTACCCATTGTCTTTTTTCAGAAACAAACTTGTCTATGACAGACTGCCGTACTCCGGGCGGACTCGTGACAACGACACTGCCATCACAATACACCGCAAGACGCACTCGCTTTGCTCGCTTACTTTTTCGTAATGTATATTTCGGTGTTTCGTTCACAGATGCTAACGTCTATAATTTATTAATTAAAATAATTTTTTACTGCATCTTCAAATTGCTCAATAAACATCTTCTTGAAATAAGAGAGATTATTTATCTCATAGAACAACAGGCTCGCCTTTTTGTATTCTTTTACATCGACTATTCTATAAGAAAGCGGTATTGAATTGTATGCCAATAAAATCGCATTTGAAAGCATACGGGCTGTTCTTTTATTTCCATCCTCAAAAGCTTGAATATAAGAAATTAAAATCAACCCAAGAAAAGCCTTTTCAAAGAATGATTCTTTTTTATTTATCAAAGCCACCATTTTTTCCAAAACCTCTTTAAGTTGATGAGCATTATCAAGTGGTTTATATTTCGTCCCAGTTATTCCGACCGCTCCATTCCTTATATTTTTTGTAATACCAAGTCTTTTAATCAACACACTATGCAAGTATTCTATGTCAGAAAAATTAAGTTTCAAAAATCTTTGCTTGTTTTGGATTGCTTCATTGAAAGCATCTTTATGATTTAAGATCATTTGAGTCTCTTTTTCAGTTTTTCCTTCTTCAGCGACATTTTCCTTAATCAAAGCTTCGGTACTTAAAAGTGAGTAAGTATTCCCTTCTATCGCTGAAGATTTCCAAGAAAACTCAATCATTATTCTTTCAAATTCTTTATTAATAAGAGTTTGACTGTCGTATTTTGAAAAGTTTTTTATAAAATCTGTTTGTAGATTTTCTATTTTTTCTTTTTCCTCTGCTGTAAAAATATCATTTTCTAATGTCTTGAAGATTTCAAAATTAAAACTTTCTTTTACTTCTCTTTTTAAATATGGAATTTTAAAATATTCTTCAATTTTAATTTCTTTTAGAATTTTATAAGCTTCGGACAAAGAATACACAACAAAAGCCCCTGCTCCACTTTTATTCAAGATATTTTGCTTACACAGAAAAGACAAATCTCTTGTGATTGTTTCTCGAGAATATTCATCATTAAAAAAAGTAACCAAATCTTTATTTTTAAAAGATTGATTTTCCTTTGCGAATTCTATAATTTGTTCTCGTCTTTTATTCATAACTCCATATTATCATCATTGCGTCATCATCTCAAGCTAATTGCGTCATTTTTCTAGAAAAACTCATCAAAAGCCTTATTTTTAGGCATTTGATTGCGTCATCTTTTATTCAATATTATGATTATGACATTCCAGAAACAAACTTGTTACCATTAAATGGACTCGTAACCACGACACTACCATCACAATACACCGCAAGACGCACTCGCTTTGCTCGCTTACTTTTTCGTAATGTATATTTCGGTGTTTCGTCCATAGTCTTTTTATTTTAGCAGACAAAAAGAAACCGCCCAAACGGACAGTTCCCGTTGGGCGATTATTATCAAACTCCAACAAGAAAATCTCTTAAGTCGAGCTTTTCATAAATTATTTTAATTTGCACACAAAAATTTTAGGTCGGAGATATGCACCCACCGCTGTTATAAATTTTAATTCTAATGTTTTTATAATTCTAAATCTTGATTTTAAGATAATTTTTTCTAAAATTTCATGTTCGTTTGTATATACCACCAACATTCCATAAGAGTTTAGCGCTTCCTGACTGTAATCAATAAAACTTTGATACAGTTTCTCAAGATCCTCACCTTTTGAAATAGACATTCCAAAAGGCAGATCAGAAGTGATTGCATCAAATTTCCCCAAATTCGGTGTATCAAAAATATCCATTTCCTTGATTTGAATCCTTTTGATCAACCCTGCTTTTTTTATATTCTGAATAGCTAATGAAAGGTGCTCTTTGTTGTTATCAAAACCAACTAGCTGCTCTAGTTGCGGATAACATTGAGCGGCTTCAACAAGTAACGTCGCACTACCGGCAAAAACATTTAAATATGTTTTTGCCTTATCTAATGCGCAGAACGAATTTACAGCATAGGCAATCGTAGGGTCCATTGCTCCGCTCATGTTTCGTATCTTATAATCTCTCACAGACAATGGACGTGGAGTAATTTGAATACCTACTTCCCATACATCATCAATCCTTACGATGTGTATTTTTATATCAGCTTCCTCCTTCTCAAGAAGTCCATATTCTTCTTGTATGTATTTGGCAATACTTCTGACTTCCGGGGAGTCTGACCCTGCACAAGTTATCTTAAAACTTTTAAACTGTTTATTGTTTCCATCGAGTACAATTTCTATAAGATTACCCAAGATCGATTTATGATTAGAAATGTAAGAAGGATGATATCTACTGTCCTGCACTGTAACATACGCCCTAGCGACACTTCTGCGTTGTTTTATATCCGCTATCTCTTCTTTAATAAATTCAATATATATAGAGTCAACATCTTCTTTAATAATATGAAAATTAGAATTCTTTTTTATTTCACCCAACACAACATCTCTTAAGCCGGTGATATAAGCTAATTTTATTTGTGGTTCTATTTCATCCATAATCCTTCTATTTTAGCAAAAAAATAGAAAATACGTCACTTTTTACCAAAATTTCAATGGCTACGGTTACCGTAGTGCATCGAAATGCCTTTTTGTCCCCACGTTCATCAGCGAATTCTAAATTTAAGAATAGAAAAGGATAAATTTAACTCCCCTATCTTAAACACAACGACTTTGATGTTCTTAGCCTTTACCAAGTAAAACAATACTACCGTCAAGATTTGGGATACTATCAATAAATATTGCCGTGCCATCACGACGAATATGATATAACTCGGCAATATACATTGCTGTTGTTCCGCCAATTCCTTCTCGATTTTCGCCTCGTCTGCTTGTAATGATAAAAGCATTATCTTTATCGGAGGTTTGCCAGAGTCGCGCGGAGTCGTTTTCACCCTCAATGCTGATAGGAAATATTAACTTATTTTTGTATATATCATAAAAACCAAACACCTCTTTACGAGCAGATCCTTGCGCAGTTGAACGCGCACCAAATACCAAGGTCTTTCCATTTGGTGTAAAACGAGTCTCATCAATATTCCATTTTTCATCAATTTCAAATGAATTTACCTCAGGCAACTTTGCAACCTCTTCGTATGTTAAAAAGTCAAATGCGCTCATGGGTAGTTGGTAAAATATAAACCCGCGCGTGTATTCGGCATTATCAGAAGCTTTTTTGCGTATTGGTTGAGAATAAATACCACTGGCAGTGTTGATATTTTTTGAATTAGAAAGAAGCCAGCCGCCTTCTTCTGCCACAACCGTACTTGTACCGGTTGTGAATGAAAACGCGCGAAGTTTCTTGCTCTCATTTCGTACACGTCTTAGTTCTACCTCTCCCAGTCCATAAGCTTCATAAAGTCCCTCTGTATAGAATACTGTTGCACTATCACGAGAAAGAGCGCGCATTGCTCGACTTCGGCTACAACGAAATTCTTTGGATTGATTTATTATTTCATCATCTTGATCAAGCACAACCAAATTGCCATTTGAAGAGCAGGCAACATAAAGTCTATTCGAATTACTAATGTATCCCATATCATATTTATTGTAGTAATTCTTATTTATGAGAGTTGTTTGTGTTCCCAGCACTTCTCCGTCTGACGATAAAGCAATGAGGGCTTGTGTGGGTATGTTAATTTTTCTGTCATATACCCTAAGAAAAAGAGAGGCGTCTTTCGGAGGATTTTGAAAAACGGATTTACTTACAATAGAGGCTGTTTTGTCGTCAAGTTCTGTTACTAAAGTCCCTGCCACGCCGGATGGTTCCATGTATGGCAATTGTCCACGTTGATTCACAACATACCAAAGAGTTGAGTTGTCGTAATCGTAACGTTTGATATACACATGCTCTTTGGTAAATGTACGTCCAAGAGGATCAGGATTGCCTACTACAATATCATCCCCCTCGTACAATATTTCTAACCTTACTTCCAACCTTTCAATCTGATCAATTTGTTCCGGCACCACATTGCAATCGACAAAAAGCGCATAACTATAAGGTTTTTCATTTACAGGCAAAGGAATACGAAAAAGTGTATACGATTTTACTGCAAATGTATTGGTGATTTGTATTGGTATTCCCTCATTCGGTAACGTATCTTGCGTACCTACAACAGCGCTCTTGCCAAGAAAAAGTGC
>CAYSEK010000046.1:0-6126 GCA_964430255.1 uncultured Candidatus Saccharibacteria bacterium | reverse complement strand
AAGAAAATAAATTCAGCGGTGGTAGGGGTGGTAAGAAGTCCGGTGGACGAAGCTTCGGTGGTGACAGAGGTGGCAAGAGGGGATTTAGTGGTGGGAGAGACGGAGACCGCCCAGATATGCATAGTGCAAGATGTAGTGATTGCGGAAATAACTGCGAAGTTCCATTTCGACCATCGGGCGATAAGCCTGTTTTTTGTAGTGATTGTTTCAAAAACAAAGGAAGCGATAATCCACGGAATTCTCGAGATGGTGGAAAAAGAGATTCTCGTCCACATTTTGCAGGCAAGTATCCATCTAAGGGTGGCGATCGCAAAGAAGGCCCAGATTACAAAGCTCAGTTTGAGGTTTTAAATGCCAAGCTAGATAAAATTCTAAGGGCGTTAACCTCGGATACTTCGAAAGAATCATCTAAGGTGGTCGCAACGGAATCAAAGAAATTTAAAAAAACCCAAAAGAAGGAAGTCGATACAGTGGCTTTGGGTAAAATTATTACAAAAGCAATAAGTAAAAAACCAGCTGCAAAGAAGGTCTCTGCAAAAAAAGTTGCCAAGAAAAAGACTGGAGCAAAGAAAAAAGTAGCAAAAAAGAAAAAATAATTTAAACTATTAAAAATAAAAATGGTTTGTTGAAAAAACATACCAAAACGTAACGTTTTAGTATGTTTTTTTGTATGTATCGTCAGGGCTGGACGTACTTTTATTTCATGATAGGGTATTAGTAGAAATAAGCATCTTTTCACAAGAGGAGTGCACTCTCATGATACAGCAATCATTTCTTGATTTTGTTACTGAAAAAGTTGATAAACATACAAAAGATTTTCATGATGTTTTTTGTAGGGTTCTCGTGGAAGATCCATCAAAAATTGAATGTTGGATCAGGAAAAATATAGATGACTGGAGGGTCTTTGCTACTTTGAATACTGGAAGATGTTTTTACTATTCCGATCCTAACTTAACAGTCAAAAAGTTTATTGAACATTTTAAAAAAGTGTTTTTAAAATTAAGACTTGTGTAAGTGTGAAAATACCGCCACTTTGGAAACAAATTGGCGGTTTCTTTTTGTCTTATGGTATAGTGTCGTTATGCCTAATCTATATATCATTGCAACACCAATAGGGAATCTTGAAGACATCACGCTTCGTGCTATCCGTGTGCTCGGGGAGGTGGATATGGTGCTGTGTGAAGACACTCGTGTGACGAAAAAATTACTTAATAAATACGAGATAGACACACTTACTATGAGTTATCACTGCCATAGTAAGCTGTCGAAAGTGAAGAAAGTTTTTTCATTACTTGAGGATGGAAAGAGCGTTGCATTGGTCTCAGACGCAGGCACTCCGACAATCTCTGATCCAGGGGTTCTGCTCGTGTCACAGGTGAAAGAAAAATTTGGTGATGACGTAAAAATCGTTCCGATACCAGGTCCGAGCGCTGTTGTTGCGGCACTTTCGGTAAGCGGTTTGCCGTCCTCAGAATTTTTATTTTTGGGGTTTCTTCCACACAAAAAGGGCAGGGAAACACTTTTTAAAGAAATTGCCGATTCAAAACGCACAACTGTTTTCTATGAATCCCCACACAGGATAATGAAAACTCTCAAGTCTCTGGAAACCCATTTGGACGTCGGACGTCCAAATGGGAGAAATATAGTTTTAGCGCGTGAGTTGACAAAAATTTATGAGGAAGTGGTGTCAGGTACTGCGAAAGAAATTTCTTCTTATTTTGAGAACAATCAAGATAAGATAAAAGGGGAGTTTGTTGTTGTTGTAGAAGGAAGGTAGATTTTGGAGTGTGATATACTAGTTCAAAGACTATTTGAAAAAACAAAAAACAAAAATGAATAAGCGCTTAAAAAGGAAGACAATAATGATGGGAGCTTTTGTTGCAGGCTCCTTTTCTGTTGTGTATTTTGGTGCTCCTTCTTTTACTTCTGTTGAGTACGACACCGCGAGTAAAACTGAAAACATAGAGCAGGTTGTTGAAGTAAAAGAAATAGAAGAGGTAAAGGAGCCTGAATTTATTGTTACTCATGTCGATACTCCAGAAGCTGTGAAGGGGATATACATGTCTGCGTGTGCTGCAGCAACACCGAGTTTTCGCAATAAAATGGTTAAGCTTGTAGAAGAGACAGAACTCAATTCAATTGTTATCGATGTAAAAGATTACAGCGGGACGGTTTCGTTCAAGACTGATAACCCAGATCTTTTGGGGGTTAATGGAGACGGGTGTCGTAGTGCAGATATGAAAGAGTTTATTAGCTCACTTCATGAAAAACAGATCTACGTAATCGGGCGCGTTACTGTCTTTCAGGATTCTTATTATACAAAAAAACGTCCGGATCTTGCGGTAAAAAAAGAAAGCGACAAGTCTGCGGTTTGGAAAGACCACAAAGGGATCAGTTTTATAGATGCTGGTGCGCGTGAATTTTGGGGTTATATAGCAGAACTTTCAAAAGAATCGTACTCAGTTGGTTTTGATGAGATAAATTATGATTACATTCGTTTCCCATCTGATGGGGACATGAGGGATATTTATTATCCGTTTAGCGAAGAGAGAGTGCTTGCTGATCCGAATTTTGGTAAGGCGAAAATAATACAAGATTTTTCAAAATATATTAACGAGGAGTTGTCTGATACAAATGCTGTACTTTCAGCGGATTTCTTTGGATACACTACAACAAATTCTGACGACTTAGGTATTGGGCAAGTTTTAGAGCGTGCGCTTCCATACTTTGATTACGTAATGCCAATGGTTTATCCATCACATTACAACGCAGGTTTCATTGGGATTGCTCATCCTGCAGGAAGCCCATACGAAGTAGTAAATTATTCAATGGTGCAGGCAACTAAAAAAGTGCAGATGTTGGCAAATGCGAAGAATACGACGAGTACCACAACAAAAGCGATCTACCTTAGAAAATTGGCAAATAGCGGCGATGGTGTTATCTCCTCAAGTCAAATTCGTCCGTGGTTGCAAGATTTTAACCTTGGTGCAGTCTACACCTCCGAGATGGTGCGCGCACAGATACAGGCAACGTATGACGCCGGACTCACGAGCTGGGTGCTTTGGGACGCTGCGAATACTTATACGAAGGAAGCATTGTTTGATGAATAGTGGATAAAAGCTCAATGATAAAGTTTTTTAAGAATTTTTCTGTTTGGCTTTTTCTTTTTACGTCGGATGGGATATACTTATAACAAATGGAAGATAAAGAAAAAATCACATATTTTGCGGAGACCGATGCACGTGGCAAAAAGGTACCGTTTGGTATCAAGGCAAAAGACCGAACTCGCCATGTGTATGTCATAGGTAAGACCGGAATGGGGAAGTCTACACTTCTTGAGAATATGGCTGTTCAGGATATCCAAAATGGTGAAGGCATGGCGTTTATAGATCCACATGGCAAAACAGCAGATCTTCTCCTTGATTATATTCCTGAAGAGAGAATGAAAGATGTAGTGTACTTTGCTCCTTTTGATATAGATAATCCGATAGCTTTTAATATCATGGAGGATGTTGGTCCTGACAAGAGGCACTTGGTGGCGGCGGGGCTTATGAGTGCGTTTAAAAAGATCTGGGTGGATGCATGGTCGGCAAGGATGGAATATATTTTAGGTAATGTAATACTTGCACTCTTGGAATACCCAGGTGCGACGATGCTTTCTATAAACAGAATGCTTACGGACAAAGATTACCGTAAGGTGGTCGTTGCAAATGTGAAAGACCCATCAACGAAATCTTTCTGGGTTGATGAATTTTCAAAGTATACTGATCGGTATACAGCAGATGCAACACCGGCTATACAGAATAAAGTTGGACAGTTTACATCCAATCCTCTTATTAGGAACATGGTAGGGCAGACACATTCCAGTTTTGATATACGAAAGATGATGGATGAGAAAAAAATTCTTATTGTGAATCTTTCAAAAGGACAGATTGGTGAGGGGAACGCCAATCTTTTAGGGAGTATGATCATTACCAAAATATACCTTGCAGCAATGTCGCGTGCGGATGCGTCGGAGGCTGAGATGAAAACGTTGCCCAATTTTTATACTTATGTTGATGAATTTCAATCATTTGCAAATGAGTCATTTGCAGACATTTTGTCGGAGGCGAGAAAGTATAAACTCAATCTTACTATTGCTCATCAGTACATAGAACAAATGTCTGATGAAGTGCGCGCTGCTGTATTTGGCAATGTTGGAACGATGATCACGTTCCGTGTTGGCGCACTCGATGCAGATTTGTTAGAGAAGGAATTTGCCCCCGTTTTCACAGCCGAGGATCTTGTAAACCTTGGGATGTATCAAATATATTTGAAGTTAATGATAGATGACATGGGATCACATCCATTTTCTGCAACAACTCTTCCACCTATTGCATTGCCGGAGACCTCAAGTAAAAGCAAGGTTATTGAAAATTCGAGAAAACAATTTGCGCACCCAAAAGAAGAAGTGGATTCCTTTATTAATGAGTGGTACAAGCCTGTTGTGCCCGTCCGAACGGCGCAGTCGGGCGGGTTACCAAAGAAAGCTGAGGTGAAAGCCGAAGTCCCGCCTGGAAGCGGGAAATGGACACCTCGTAGTACAGAGAGTAGTGTTCCTCAGAAGAAATTTACACCCAAAGAGTTTCCGCGTGAAGAAAAAAGTGTTACTTCAGCGAGACCACCACGCCCAGAGTCTCGTCCTGCAAGGATGGAAGAGTTAAAACCTGTGTCTCTTAGCACACTAAAACCAAGTGTACCTAAAAGAGCGTTTCAGCAAAAAGGTGATGACAAAGGACCAACCCCCGAAAAGATGAAGAGTCTGAAGGAGGCGTTGTCTGTGGCGATGAAAGCTGAGTCTCGCTCACAGCGGGACGAAGTCCCGCTGTCAAGCGGGGAAAATACTTCCTATTCCACAGAGCCACAGCGGGGCAAGCCAAAATTTGCAATTCCTCCCAAGAAAGAAAACAATCAACCTTCAAAAAAAGAAGCCCTTGTTTCTAAGCCCGACATAAAAGCTGAGGCGAAAGCCGAAGTCCCGCTACCAAGCGGGGAGGTTCCCGAAGAAACTCTAAAGAAAATTCTGGAATAGATAATGAAAAATGTCGTTACAATTTTTACATACTCAGTGATTTTTTTACTAAGTTTTCAAATTGTGTCAGCGCAAGTTGTGGTTACAGAGATAATGTACGACCTGCCAAAAGATTCAGGTTCTGATACAGGCAGGGAATGGGTTGAGGTTTTTAATGATAGCAATGAGAGTATCGACTTGTCAGGCTGGCGATTTTATGAGGCAGATGTAAATCATAAGTTAAAATTGTTTCAAGGGAATAGTACGCTGCCTGCCCTTGAGTACGCAATTATAGCTGATAATCCTGAAAAGTTTTTAGTTGATAACTCCAGTTTTTCTGGGGTTGTTTTTGATAGTTCATTTTCACTTAAAAATACAGGAGAAACGATTGTGCTAAGAAATGCTGACTTAATTGATATTGATTCAGTAACTTATAGTTCAGAGCAGGGAGCGAAAGGTAACGGTAATTCTTTGCAGAAAACAGATGGTGGATGGATTGCAACAACACCGACACCTGGATCCTCCAGTTTGGAAGTCGGGTTTCCAAGCGTACAGGTAGACAATCAATCGAGCAGTGAAGAGGCGCAAGTAAAAGAATCATTGCCTCCTGTTGTGACAAGTGGTGGGTCATGGCCGGTAGAGCCACAGATATTTACTCGCGTGAAAACTGCACCAAAAGTTGCAGTGGTTGGTGCGGATGTTTTGTTTGAGGGTGATACATTGGGTTTAAAAAAAGAACCATTAGAAGGCGCGCGGTATTTGTGGACACTCGGAGATGGTGGGACAAAAGAAGGACAGAAAATTTTTTATCATTACAACTATCCTGGGAAATATATTGTTGTACTAAATGCTTCATCCGGAACATATAGCGCATCTGACAGAGTTGTGATTGAAGCTATCCCGGCTGATGTTGAAATTTCTTCTGTTGGAGTGGGAAGTAATTCTTTTGTGGAGATCTACAACAAGACAAAATATGAACTTAATATTTCGTGGTGGCGGTTGCGTGCGAGTAGTGAGATTTTTACAATACCCAAAGATACTATTATTTTACCGGAGAGTAAAATAATTTTTCCATC
>CAYSEK010000045.1:0-6249 GCA_964430255.1 uncultured Candidatus Saccharibacteria bacterium | reverse complement strand
ATTTCATAACACTTGGTATTTTACCAAGTGTTGCACTTACTTGTTGAACCTAGAATGAAAAGTAACGCCGATACGAATAACACTTCTACTGTTTTATATCAAAAAGTGTTACTTCTGCATATAAATAGTCTGTGTAGGATACGCCATATCAACCTTCATCTCTTCAAAAATTTCCATTATTCTTATGTTTATATTTTGTTGAATATCCATATAGTTTGCATAATCTCCAGACTGAACATAATACACGACATCAAAATTGAGGGCCGAATCGTCAAAACGACTAAAATGTGCTCTGTCAAAACGAGCTCCCTCCTCTCCTTCTATCACTTCTTTTACTACCCCTGAAATCTTTTTCACTTTTTCGACAGGAGTCTCGTATGTAATGCCAAACGAAAATGACACTCTCCTTTCTTCCATTTTCTTGAAGTTCTGAATCTGTGCAGAAGTAAGCTCTTTGTTTGATATCACTATCTCTTCTCCTTGTAGTGCACGCATGCGCGTTGTTTTGATACCAATCTTTTCTATCACTCCTTTCTTGTCTCCTACAACAATAAAATCTCCCGGCTGAAACGGTTTATCAAAATATATAGCAAAAGAACTGAAAAGCTCACTTAAAATATTCTGAAGTGCAAGTGCGATAGCAATACCACCAATACCAAGACCAGCAACGAGTGATGTAATATCAATACCTAAGTTGGACAAAATAAGAAGAAGTCCTACAACCCAAAGAACTCCCTTTGAAAGTTTCCCTATTATATTGATAGCATTCTCTGCGGCTGCATCTTCCTCCTCCCCCATTCGTTTCCTTACAACATAATCAATCAAGATCTGCACCGCAACAATCACTTGAACTACTATCCATATTATCAAAACAACACCAACAGCCTTCTCGAGGATATCATTTAAAGTAATAAAAAAAGTAGCTGCATAAAATGCTAAGAATGAATAGAACGGAGGTTTTATACTTTTTACAATTGAAACAAGGGTGTCATCTATATCGGTTTCTGTCTTTTCTGCCAGTTTTTTTAAGTGTGAAAGAATAACAACTTGAAATATTTTAAAAATAACTAAAAAAAGTACAAATGCCCCAAACGCAACAACAAAACCACCAACAGTATTACCTGCTAGCGCATAATTCCATAAATCAGTTTTTACAACACTGTCTATCATTATTCAAAATAACGCTATATAAACACAAAACACACCTACCTTATATACCCAACACCTTGGTTACTTTTTCTATTATCTCATCCAGTGTAAAATTCGCCTTTACCATGAAGTCTGCAGCGCCGAGAGCCATTGCCCTGTCGATATCTTCTTGTTGTCCTAAATTACTTAAAATTATTACGGGGGGTGAGGCTAATTCTTTATCTTTTTTAAGCTTTTCTAATATTGAAAAACCATCTTCCCCTGGCAAAATAAGATCGAGCAGTATTATACCGGGCTTCCATCTTGAAAGAATTTCAAATGTCCCCGTTGCATCAATGGCACTCTCAACAGTAAACCCTTCTCCAAAAAGTTTTCTGACCAACAATTCCCTTAAAAATTTATCATCTTCTACAACTAAGATATTACCTTTACTTTCTTTATTTTCGGTTTCTTTATTTTTAGTTTCGGGTTTAGTTTCATTTAATTCGCTTGATTCATTTTGAACTCCTTCTGATGGTGGAAATGATGAAAACTTTTTAGAAAACTCCGGTTCTTTATTGTTGACATTGCCTTCGGTTGTAGTTTTTAATATTCCCTCTACTTTTGACAAAACTTCACTTGGGTCAAAAATAGCCTTAACAAGAAAATCTTTGGCGCCTAGCTTTTTAGCGCGTTCTATCTCAACAGGCTGTCCTGAGTTTGAAATTATAATAACAGGAATCTTTTTCATTTCATCATCAGCATTCATTTCTTCCAACACTTCCATTCCATCTTTTTTTGGCATAAGGATGTCAAGAAGGATGAGATCTGGTTTTTCTTCTTTTATCTTAACCATCGCAACTTCCCCATCTTCCGCGCCAACAGGAAGATAACCAGAAGTTTTTAATTTCTCCATGAGTACGTCTCTTAAAACCCCATCATCTTCAACTACTAATATTTTTTTCTCATTCATAATATAGTAACGTTTTGTTTAAATTTATCACGACAGTAGCCGAACTTACATGGGTTCGGTTACTACTTCTTCTTTTGGTATAAGCTCCTTGTCCATAGGTAATGTAAAATAAAAAGTTGTACCTTCTCCTTCTTTAGATTCTACACGTATTTCACCACCATGTCTAGCAACAATATTCTTAACAATGAAAAGACCCAGGCCGGATCCAGCTGTTTGCATTCGTAAAACATTTCTTGCTCGAAAAAATTTACTAAACAACCTATTTAGTTGATCTGCGGGTACTCCGACGCCAGAATCACTGACTTGCACCTCTACGTATTTACCTTTTTTGTTAACCCTTACAGTAACTACACCACCGGGTTGTGTATATTTTATTGCATTATCAACAAGATTTTGAAGTGCAAGAGATGCTCTGTTTGAATCAAATACAAATTTTTGTATTTCCTCTTTAGGTTTTTCAAATTTCAACGTTATATTCCTTTCTTTTGCAAGTATTGATGCACTTGAAACAAGGGAAGAAATAGTTTCAACAATATCATCTTCCTTGAACTCATAACCAAACCTTCCGTCTTCTATTCTGGCAACATTCAATAGATCGTTTACGAGAATAATCATCTTCTCATTTGTATCATACCCTCGCTTAAGTAATTTAAGTTGCGATGGAGAAACAGGTCCAATATCTCCATCTATGACCAATCGTAATGCCCATTTTATTGCTGATAGTGGCGTACGTAATTGATGTGCGGCAATGGAAATAAACTCGCTCTTACTTCTTGAGATAACTTTTTCACGTGTAATGTCTCTTATTACCTTAATAAAACCTTTTCTCGTGCCAGCTTCAGGGGTTGTTACAGGAGCGGTGATCACCTGAAGATCTCTATCTAAGGGATAGTGGACAGCGACCTCATTAACTCCAATACCTTCACCTTCAATACCAGAAGCAGATGATTCTATTTTTTTTGCTTTTTCGGACAACGCGGGATAAGACACTTCAACAAGTGACACCATTTCTTCGTTGTTTATATTTTTTGGCTCTATTTTCTTGCCAACAACATCTTCCCTTTTGACTCCAAGTATATTTTCAGCAGCACGATTTATACGCAATACAGTAAAATTACTATCATATTCGATAAGTCCACTTGTAAGATTCTCTATTATCGTTTCAATGTGCTCATTAGACCTGCGTAATTCTTCTGTTTTTAGTCTTACTTCTCTTTCAAGTTTTTTTGAATAATCTTCCGCTAATTTTCTTTTTTCGGATTCAACGCTTTTTATTGCTTCTATTTTTTCCTTTTCCGTTTTTTGCCTCGTCTTGTCCATCTCTTTAAGATCGTCCAACATCAAACTCAGCCCAACGAAAAGCTCCGTAAATTCATCTTCTTTTGCTGGTATCTTTATCTCTGTAGAAAAATCCCCAATAGCAGTCTTCTGGAGCACTGGTGTCAGCTTTGCGAGCTTCTTTGCAGTATTTATCTTATAGTCCTCCAGTTCTTTTTCTGTGGTTATATCCCTAAAAACAACTATTCCATAATTAATACCATCCATGTCTATCTGTTTTGCAGATACAAAAACGGGAAATTTTCTACCTGTTTGAGATTCAAAATACACTACGTGCCCACTAGGTGTATAAAAAGGTTTTTTGTTTTTAAAGATACTATGATAAATTGCATCCTCTGATTTTAATGGTTTTTTATCAAGGTAAATACCAAATGCCTTATCAATATGTTTACTAACCAACTCTTCGGCCGTGTAGTCCAAAAGAAGACTCGCGTGTGGGTTCACAAGTATAATACGCCCTTCTGTGTCAAACAACACAAGCCCTTCTGCAATAAAGGACAACATTTTACCTACACCTTTTTTAAATATCATATGAACAAAATAAGTAAAACTACGATGTCTCTTCTACATCTTCTATTGCTCCACGGCATTTTTTATCTAAAATTGGTGGAATCTCCGGAAGATTATGCTCTGCTGCTGCATGCTCTGCTGCTTTTTGCATAACCTCATCTTCTGTTTCAGCTTCAAACACTACATCGCACTCAACTCCAACTTCTTTACATGTAAGTCTTTTCATATTTTTATAACTTAAACTATTTATTTAATAATTATTAACACTAAACTAACTACTTAAGTATACGAACCACCTCTGCTGCTTATCATTTTACCATATCAAGAAACAGATTGTTTGCTTTATTGTTAATCATCAACCAGCCAATCTTTTGCCTCTTCTTCTGTTGTAAAAAATTTAATATTTTTACTCTTGGAAGCCGCAATAACAAATGACGCTAACGTTCTTACAAATACATTACCTCCAAAAATTGCTGTTTTCTTTATTTTTGGATTTTGTAAAAATTTTACCCATATCTTCCTCGCCTCAGAAGAAAACTGGGTTGACTGCTTAAGGTCGATTAACACGTAACGCGCATCACCTTTTTCTAAATACTCAGAACCAGAATTACTGATTCTTCTAGCTTCTTCCTCGTCAACAGGAGCAGATACAACATATCGGATAATATTATCCTTACACGAAACATTGTTCTCATTAACAATCGTTGAATCATTTTTTTCTTCTTTTTGCATTTTGTATTATATTAGAATCAAACCAGACTCATGGATTTATTATCTTCTATAATACTTATAATACACCAAAAACCCACAAAAACAATGTATCATTTTATCCACAGGTGCACACATGGGTACTCAAATCACAAACTTAAAATAAGCACACCGCCCACAAGTAATAAAAATAACATCACAAAATGACTAAACTTTTTTTGTGGAATATATCCCACTATATATTTAGCAATTTGTGCACCCAAGAACGATGCGGGAATAAATAACAAAAAACTATATACAATATAAGATGGCAACCGCACATCGTCATTAAAAAAATAAACAGACAATCTTGTTATGTCTACAAATAGTCCGATGCCACCCGCTGTTGCTATGTATACGACCTTTGGAAGATCAAAAGCTGATAAAAACACACCTCTAATAGCACCACCCATACCAAAAATACCAGCAAAAAAAAGCCAGACAATGCTCCACCTGATAACACATTAAGCATATTCTTTGGAATCCTAAAAGATGGTTTTATAAATAAAAATAACGCATAAAATACCAAAAACACCCCAAGAATATTAAGGAGGATCTCTTTTGGGAATGTAAACACGAGCGATGCTCCTAAAAAACTTGTAACAATACCAATAGCACCAAAACTAATTACTAACCGCCACCTAATCCCATGTCGAAACAATACAATCTTCCAAACATCTCCAAATAAATGAATTATTCCAACAGTTAAAAGTGTCTGAGGTAATGAAAAGAAGAACGCCAAAACTGGCACTATAATCGTTGAAATACCAAATCCTGTGATGGTTCCAACTCCACTGGCAAATACGGTCAGTAATGTAATATAAACAATATCCATACAATAATTACACGAAACAAAGCATATTAAAATAATACACGACACAACAAAACACCCAAGGTAAACCTTGGGTGTTTCTAAAGGACATAAATAATTACCATGATTTAGTTTTTCTATATTCTGTATTTTGTCGGGGCGCCGGGGTGGGACTCGTCCCGCAGTTACTAACTCGCTTCACAGTGCTTCGCACTGTTCATCTCGTAAGTACTGCTGGACGCGACTCATTATCGCCCGTAAACTCGCGATATACTCCGCCGTTCAAATCCCGGACGCAAGCAAAGCAGTTTGCTTGCTCGCCCCTCCTTCATCTCACCACTCCGGATACTGCAGTTTGCAATCAATCGCTTCGCTCTTGAGCAAACTGGTTGAGCTTCGCTATATTCAGTCGGGGCGCCGGGATTCGGTCACGAGTTACTAAATCTTTTGTTTGTCCTTCGTAAACTCAGGACTCCAAAAGACTAAGTACTCTCAACCCCACCTCGGCGACAAGCACTCCTCGTAAGCTCGTCGTCTTGTATACCGCCTCCGGCTTTCGAATCCCGGCACCCTTGCGCCAAAATATAGTCATAAAATACTCCGTATTTTATTCGTTATTTTGTCGGGGCGCCGGGATTCGAACCCGGAGTCGCTCGGTCCCAAACCGAGAATGTTAGCCGTTACACTACGCCCCGTAACCAAATCATCTTACCATATTACCTTATAAAATCAACTTTTTAGC
>CAYSEK010000044.1:0-6401 GCA_964430255.1 uncultured Candidatus Saccharibacteria bacterium | reverse complement strand
AATAAGGTATTATGTCAATTCATGGAAACAGCTAAAAAGACCAAAGAAACAAACACTAAAACCGGATTAACGGAAGAATTAGTGCGATATATTTCTGTATCTAAAAATGAACCGGAGTGGATGCTGGAGAAGCGCTTGGAAGCACTTGAGCTATATGAGAAAACTCCAATGCCTGCGTTCGGGCCAGATCTTTCAGGATTGGATATGGAAAATATAATCTATTATGTAGACCCAGATGTATCTGAAAAAGACAAGTGGGCAGATCTACCAAAGGAGATAGTGGAGACTTTTGATAAGCTTGGTATCCCAAAGGCGGAGCAAGAGCACCTTGGGGGTGTTGGTGCGCAGTATGATTCAGGGGTTGTGTATCACAGACTGAAAAAGTCTTTAGAGGACAAGGGCGTGATTTTTGAAAACATGGATACGGCGGTGCAAAAGTATCCGGAACTGGTCAAAAAGTATTTTATGACAGATTGTGTGCCAGCTAAAGAACATAAATTCACAATGCTCCATGGAGCCGTATGGAGTGGTGGAACTTTCATTTATGTTCCTAAGGGCGTGAGGGTTGGTCTTCCTCTCCAGGCGTATTTTAGAATGAACAGAGAGAGAGGTGGGCAGTTTGAACACACGCTTATAATCGCCGATGAGGGCGCAGAAATAGAGTACATTGAAGGATGCAGTGCTCCTAGGTATAATTCCTCATCACTTCATGCGGGGTGTGTTGAGCTTTTCGTAATGAAGGATGCAAAAGTAAAATATTCAAGTATTGAGAACTGGTCTAAAAATACTTACAATTTAAATACAAAGCGCGCGTTAGTTTACGAGATGGGAAGTATTGAATGGCTCAATGGCAACATGGGGTCTGCTGTTACGATGCTTTATCCCTCCTCCATTCTTTTGGGGCGTGGTGCGAGTAGTGATAACCTTGGTGTGGTTCTTGCCGGCAAGGGGCAGGTGCAGGATACCGGTGCCAAGGTAATTCATCTTGCACCCGATACTACTTCTGTCATTCGTTCAAAATCAATCTCCAAAGATGGTGGAGTGTCGAATTATCGTGGCATAGTAAAGATAGGTAAAGACGCTGACAATTCAATATCGTCAGTTTCTTGTGATGCGCTTATGTTGGATAATGAGTCAGAATCGTCTACTTATCCTGCCGTTGAAACCAAAAACGACAAAGTAAATATTGTGCACGAAGCACGAGTTGGTAGAATAGGAGACAAGGAGATATTTTATTTGCAAAGCCGGGGCTATTCAGAGGAAGAAGCGATGCGACTTATCGTTAATGGGTTTATTAATCCTATTGTTAAAGCATTGCCACTTGAGTATGCGCTTGAACTAAATAAATTAATTGAACTTGAGATGGAAGGATCTGTGCTGTAAATATGAGTAATTTAAATATACAAAAAATTAAAGAAGATTTCTCTGTTTTCGAAAGTAATCCAAAACTTGTGTATCTTGATAGTGCTGCATCTTCACAAACACCAGAGTCAGTTATACAAAAAATGGATGAATATTATCGTGAATATCGCTCAAATATACATCGTAGTATGTATGAGGCGGGGGAGCGTGCCACCTCGGCTTACGAAGAAGCGAGAAGTAAGGTCGCGAAGTTTATAGGTTCGGATAAAGACGAGGTAGTTTTTACAAGTGGCTCAACGGCAGGTATGAATATGCTGATATATAGCCTGGAGAGGTACCTAGAGCTAAATGAGGGCGATGAGATAGTTACAACGGTATCAGAGCATCATTCTGGGCTTATCCCACTACAGGAGTTGGCAAAAAGAAAGGGGCTTGTACTTAAGCATATAAATATAACAGGTGATTTTAACTTAGATTACAAAGAGGCTGAAAAAATAATTACAGACAAAACAAAGATAGTTTCTGTTTTACTTGCAAGTAATGTGCTTGGAACAATAAACGATATAAAAAAAATATCTGATATGGCTCATCGTGTTGGCGCAGTTGTGATATGTGACGCAACAAAAGCAGTTGGTCACATGCAAGTGGATGTACGAAAGCTCGGTTGTGATTTCTTGGTATTTTCAGGACACAAGATGTGTGGACCCACAGGGATCGGTGTACTCTACGGCAAGAGGTCTATGTTGGAAAAACTTCCACCAAGTATTTTTGGGGGAGGTATGGTTGAAGAAGTTGATTTACAAACGGCACAGTATAGTAGCGCGCCAGCGCGGTTTGAAGCGGGGACATCAAATATTGCAGGAGCTATAGGGCTTGGGGAGGCTGTAGATTATGTAAACAGCATAGGAGTAGAGGATATCCACGAACACATAAAAGATCTGGTTGAGTATGCCGATAAACAGTTGGACGCAATTGTGGGTGTACAAATATTTTCACAGAAAGATTCAGAAGAAAATGCTGGTGTTGTTTCTTTTACAATAGAAGGTATTCATCCTCATGATGTTGCGGAGATAGCAGGCAGAGATGATGTCGCGATACGTGCCGGGCATCATTGCGCAAATCCACTTATGGATATACTTGGTGTTAATGCACTCGCTCGGGCAAGTTTTTATTTATATAATGACAGGAGTGATATAGATGCCCTAGTTGAAGTAATTAAAAAAGCACAAAGTGTTTTTGCGCACAAATAACAATGAACGATGAATTATACAAAGAGAATATTTTGGATCACTATCGTAATCCTCGCAACAAGAAGGCGCTTTTAGATTTTGACCTGAAAGGAGATGGACTCAACGCGAGTTGTGGCGACAAGGTTACTTTTTTTGTGAAGCTTGGTGACAACAAGGTCGCTGAGGTGGGGTTTGAGGGTGATGGGTGCGCGATAAGCCAGGCGTCAACATCAATGTTCACAGAGAAAATAAAGGGTATGAGCAAGGAGGAGCTCAAACTTCTTTCTCCAGGAGATATATATGATATGCTTGGAATTAAGATAAGTCCTGGAAGGACAAAATGCGCCCTACTTCCATACGAAGCGCTTAATTGTGGATTAAAAAATGTCTAAACTAGAAATAAAAAATTTAAAAGTTGAGATTGAAGATAGTGTCGTTGTCCGTGATGCGTCTCTTTCTGTTGCTTCCGGACAGGTACATATTTTGATGGGCTTGAATGGTTCAGGGAAATCAAGCCTGCTCAATGCTGTAATGGGACATCCAAGTTACAAAATTTCAGAAGGTGAGATCGTGCTTGATGAAAGAGAGATTACTAATCTTAAGACCGACGAGAAAGCCAAAGCGGGATTGTTTCTTTCAATGCAACATATTCCAGAGATTGCTGGTGTGACAATGGCAAGTTTTCTTCATCGGGCACATAGAGCATTAAAAGGAGGAGATGTGTCCGTCTTTGATTTTTATAAAATATTAGAAAAGAAGGCACGGGATCTTGATATTGATACCGGACTATTGAATAGAGAATTAAATGTGGGTTTTTCAGGAGGGGAGAAGAAACAGGCAGAGCTTTTACAGCTTGTTGCACTCGCGCCAAAATTTGCATTGCTTGATGAAATAGATTCTGGTGTTGATGCTGACGCTTCAGTAAAAATATTCAATGGAATCAAAAAACTTGCTGCTGATGGAACAGGGTTTATTTTGGTTACTCATTACAACACAATATTGGATCATATTACTCCTGATTTCGTACATATTATGCACGAAGGAAAAATAATTCACTCAGGTGGAGCAGATCTTATTTCTGAAATAACTAAAAACGGCTTCCAGTCCATTATCGATAGTAATACCATATAATTTATCATGAGTAATATAAAAGAATCAGAAGTCATAGAGAAGTTAAGAGAAGTCAAAGATCCAGAGCTTGGTATTGATATCTATACGCTTGGGCTCATATATAAAATTACAGTAGATGAAGAAGGTATTTTAGTGTTAATGACTCTTACAACGCCTCTTTGTCCATTTGCAAATGATATTGTGGTGGAAGTGGAAGAAAAACTTGCAGAACTTAATGCGGTGGGTGTACGAGTAGAAATAACTTTTGATCCACCGTGGGAACCCTCGGAAGAATTACGTACAATGTTGGGTGTATAAAATATTATGAAAATAAAATCAGCAGAATTTATAAAAGGAATTATCGGAACAGATGATATTCTAAAAGAAGATATCCCTCAGATCGCATTTGTGGGTCGTTCTAATGTGGGTAAATCAAGTGTTATAAATTCACTTGTTAATAGAAAAGACCTTGTTAAATCAAGTTCAACTCCTGGGAAAACTCAGCAGATCAATTTTTTTCTAGTTCAAACAGATTTGGGAGAGTTATTTTTTGTTGATCTTCCAGGTTATGGATTTGCAAAACTTTCAAAAGAGAAACGTGAAAAATTGAGAAAATTGATACTATGGTACGTTGAAGATTCTGAGGCACAACCACAGAAGGTTGTTCTTGTGGTTGATGCAAAAGTTGGACCAACGCAGTTTGATATTGAAATGTTCGGTGTATTAAAAAAGCATAATTATGAGATAATTGTTGTTGCAAACAAAGTTGATAAACTGAAAAGGAACGACAGGCAAAAACAATTAAAAAAAATAAAAGAAAAACTCTACTGTGATAGTATTATTCTTCATTCCTCAAAAACAAAAGAGGGGAGAGAAGAGCTGTTCCTTGAGTTGTTTAAGTAGTTTTCATTTGGTTTAGTGCTGGAATTTTGATATCATCTAAATATGCTTTTAATATGGATTATAATAGCAACACTTTTTGAAATGCTTGTAGCACTTGCAGGTATGCTTTTTGTGTTTATTAGTACAGAAAAATTAAAAAAGTACTTACCATTGTTTATAAGTTTCTCTGTAGGAACATTTTTGGGTGTTATTTTTTTAAACATTCTACCAGAAGCGATAGATAAGTCTTCAGCAAATACGGCTCTCGCGTATACGTTGGTAGGTTTTTTGTTTTTCTTTTTATTGTCACGTTTTCTTCATTGGTATCACCATCATCATGAAGAAGAAGATAAGGAGGCATATCATCATATAGGGGGTGCCCATTTAATGATTAAGTCAAAAAAAGCAACAGGATACCTGGTGCTTGCAGGAGACAGTGTTCATAATGCGATAGATGGTGTGATTATAGCCCTAGCGTTCATTGTTGATTTTAATGTCGGAGTTGTTACCACTATTGCGGTATTGTTCCATGAGTTCCCACAGGAGGTTTCTGATTTTTTCATATTGATAAATTCAGGGTTTTCTAAAACAAAAGCACTTGTGCTTAATTTTGCAGTCGCGACAACGACATTGTTTACGGCAATAATTACGTATTTCGTTGCATCTGATATGGACAAAATGATAGGTCCAGCCCTTGGAATTGTTGCTGGTAATTTCCTCTATATTGCTGCAGCTGACCTTATCCCAGAATTGCATGAGAGGCATAAGGACGGTGCAAGTACTATAAGGCAGTTCTCTTTGATTGTTCTAGGTATTTTGCTGATGTATGCTTTGATTTTAATAATGCCAGAATAGAAATTATAGAATAATAATGTCTAGCAATACATCAATATCTGATGTTGATGTATTGCTAGACATGTCTTTCTGTGGTATAGTCATCCATAGTGTGAAGTGTTAAAAGGTACACTGTGTTCTTTTTAAATTAGATCAATCAATCAATTAGCAAGTCTGGTGCGCTACTTTTGTAACGTGAAAGGCAAGTTGAAAAGGAGTCTAAAATGGCTAGAGGAGCATCGATCATTCTGAATAATATGGAAGTGGTTATGTCCACGCTCATATCTATATTGGAGAAAATCAAACAGAGAGGATTATCTGAAGAGTTTTTCTATCGTATGGCTACCCCAGGAGGAAATATCATATTAGAGCATTTCGTTGACATCATTGCAGAGCATGATAGTGTGCATGTGTCGGTTGACTATGATCGCGTTTTGCTTTGCAAGGCGGAAGACTGCGGCCTTAAAGATGACAGTATTAAGTTTGAGCTAGATAAGTTTCCGTTGCAAAAAATCAGGAAAGGGATAAAAGATATTGACATAGTATTCTCTTACTTTAATACAAACGAGCTTATTGGTTTAAATATTGTGGATGCAATGAAAGAGATAACTATGAATGAGTATCGTTCTGTTACTGCTGAGGAATTGCTTTCTTTAGCATCTTGCTTTCCCAAACTAAGTGTCGAGTTTCCAATATTTGCACTAGGTTCAATTTATACCGGTAATAATTGTTCGCAAAATGTGATCTATATTACACGAAAAGGTTTAGGGTGGGATATAAATATCGCAAATCTTAATCGTGGTGGTCATACTGAAACAAAGCATAAAATCATATGTTTTGCTGTAACTCGTAAATAACTTATTTTTGGAGATCAGTAAACCGCACAATTTATTTGTGCGGTTTTTTTATTTAAAATAGTAACTTTTGTTATTTATCTGTATCTATGTGGGTCATTGTGTATTTTAGACTGCCTCCAATTTTCTT
>CAYSEK010000043.1:0-6442 GCA_964430255.1 uncultured Candidatus Saccharibacteria bacterium | reverse complement strand
GCGTACCATGAGTGGCCCATCTATTATGCCCTATTACTACTTTATTTTTTCGAGCGGTGTTGCCAATGGAGCTATATATATCTTTGGTGTTTAAATTTTGGCTGGGTGCGCCAAGGCACTTATATGTTTTTATTTCACCATTGCTTATCGTCGCAACACCTGCACTATCGTATCCTCTGTATTCTAAATCGCTTAAAGAAGCGATAATATCGGGAATAATTTCCCGTTGTTTTGTTGAAAGTATTCCTGCTATTCCGCACATAATAGTTTAATTTAAGTTTACGTTTTTAAATATTCTGGAATTTCAAATTCATCAAATTCAGGGAGTAGTTTTTTACCAAGCATGATTCGTGAGAATGCTTCCGCTTCAAGCTTCGCTCCGTTGAGAGCGTTGTGGGGTTTTGGCTCTGAGTCTAACCCCGCGTATTTGGCAATTATGTCTAAAGATAAGTCTGAATGGTTATTTTTGTATGGTATTTCAATTCTTTTTTTTAAGTAGTCATAATATGCTACAGAATGGAGATCTATGTTTCTTGCTGCAAATTTAAAATTAATACCCGCACGCCAAAAAGAATTATTTAAAAAGTCTCTATCAAATGAAGGATTTTGTCCCGCAAGTGTTATCTTGTCGCTCGCATCGATCCACTTTTTGAATTCATACATCAGACTTTCAAGCGACTTTTTCTTTGGGTCACGTGCGTCTTCTTCCGTGAAGTTGTTTATTTCAAGTGAATCTTCTGAGATGATTGCTCCTTCCCACGTTTTGCATTCTCCGTAAAATTGTCTTTTGGGGTTGTCAAAATCTACTGCTCCGATAGAGAGTATAGAGTATTTATTTGGATCAAGTCCTGTTGTTTCTACATCTATTACTAGCATGTTGTTATTGTATCATAATTACATTAGCGTAATCCTCTGCAGTTCCCAGCGGGAGTGTAGCCTGCTCCGCGTGCTTCTTCAATGGTATTAAATACCACCTTGTTCCCATCTTTTATGCGTTTTGCGCCTGAACACCAAAGGAAGTGATATTTGCTCCCATTTTTTGATCCAACGTAAGTTCCGCCTAGAGTAGAGAGTGGTAGGGGCTGAATTTGCTCATTAGGCTCCCTTTTTCCGTGTTTTTTGCCTGTATTTATAATAGATGCTTTGAGGTTATCAATGCGCAGAGTATTCCTAGATTCCTCGGTTTTGGACAATCTACCAAGCCCAAAGCTGCCAAATGCCACCAAAATGATAATTATACAAACAAAGATATCGTTGTTTGTATCAAGAAAACACTTGCTTTTTTTGATAAAATCTTTTATACTCATAGGAATCATTATAGATAATAAATTGAGTGAAAGCCAGTTGAATACTCATATTTCAACTAACGGCTTAACTTATCAGTAACTATGGCACATAGAAAAGCAGGAGGTTCAGCAAAAAACTTAAGAGATTCAAATCCACAGTATTTGGGTACTAAACTTTACGACGGGCAAAAAGCACAGACCGGTTCTATTATTGTACGCCAAAGAGGAACAAAGATTCTAGCAGGTACGAATGTTGGAGTTGGCAAAGACCACACACTATTTGCACTAAAAGAAGGAGTTGTAAAATTCACCTCAAAAAGAAAGTTGAATTTCAATGGGCAGGAGAAAAGAAGAAAGGTTGCTAACATTGTTTAGTTATCTCTCCAAAACACTAAAGCAAAAAATACCCCTCATATAAATATGAGGGGTATTTTTTGCTTTAGTGTTTTGGTTGATTACTTTACACCTCTACGGCTGTCTCTATAACTCTCATTCTATCTTCCAGACGCTCAATACGATTTATGCTGTCTCGTATTAAAAGATTTTCTATGTGATCTAATCTTGTATCCATTTTTTCCATTCTTTCGTCCATTTTCTCAAAACCGCGGGCTGTCATCGCTGCGAGTTCATCGACTGTATCGTTTGTCTTTGCGATAGCAATAGTAAGTTTTTCAATTGATGCGTCAGTTTTTGCGGAAAGTTTTTCAATTGATGCATCAGTTTTTGCGGAAAGTTTTTCAATTGATGCATCAGTTTTTGCGGAAAGTTTTTCAATTGATGCGTCAGTTTTTGCGGAAAGTTTTTCAATTGATGCGTCAGTTTTTGCGGAAAGTTTTTCAATGGACGCATTTGTCTTTGCGATAGCTGTATCTGTTTTCTTGAAACCATCTTTTATTAGTTTTTCAATTTCTTTACTCATTTGCAGTATTATATCAAATTTATTTTACCTCCTCAACTATAAGTTTAAATGTTACGGTCTTATCACCAACTTTAACCTCTATTTCATGTTCACCCAGTTCCTTGATTGGGTGCTCCAATACAATATGGTCTATTTCTATTCCAAGATGAGTTTGCTCTTTAAGGGCTGGAACGATTTCTTCTTTATGAATACCTGCGAATAGATGACCTTTTTCATTTGCCTTTTCTTGCATAACCACTGTTACACTACTTAGTTCTTCGATATTTTTCATCAATAGGTCATCTCTCACTTTTTTCTCTTCTTCATGTTTAACCTTCAAAATAGCAACATTTTCAATGCCTTTTTCTGTAGCCATTTTTGCAAGACCTTTTGATAGCAAGAAATTTCTACCATAGCCATTTGATACTTCTTTTACGTCGTATTTTTGCCCTAATCTAGGTACGTCGCTTAGTAATATAACTTTCATAATTTTAGTTTATTTAACCGATAAGTTACCGCAGTATATCGTAAAACCGTTGTTTTTGCAAAGCATCCAACTATCGAGCTTTCAGTATCTCTATCGCTTTTTCAAGTTGAGGGTCTTTCTTGGCATCAAAGTCTTCTCTGGTAAATTCAACTTCTACATCTGGGTCAAGTCCATTTTTTGAAATAGAGATCCCATTTGGAGTAAGCCATCTTGCAATAGTGATCTTTAATGATGTTTTGTCGGTTATTGGTATTAACTCTTGAACAGAACCTTTACCAAAGCTTTTTTCTCCTACAAGTGTTGCTTTCCCATATTCAGAAAGAGCACCTGCTAATATTTCTGATGCGGAAGCTGATCCTTGGTTTATAAGTATTACAAATTTTAGATTCTCATTGAAGATATTGTAACCTTTACTCCTAAATGCTTTTTCTTTTTCTGCGCCATCTCTAGATGTTTCTCTTACAACAACTTTACCTGCCGGAAGGAACCAGCTTGCCATGTCAATCGCCGCTTCCATGTACCCTCCCGGATTGTTACGAAGATCAAGTATTAGTTTATCTTGTCCAGATTCTACAAACTTCCGTAGAGCATCTTTAAAAAGATATGGGGAATTTGCAGAAAAACTATACAGAGTTACTACAAACACTCCGTCATCTCGTGCTTCTGTTTCTATTGTAGGTATATCTATTGTATCTCTTATTACCTCTATCTCGATAGCTTCATCATTCCCTTCTCTTATAATAGTTAGTAAAACAGGAGTCCCCCTCTCTCCTCTTATTAGATCGACAGATTCATCTATCGTAAGTCCTGGTGTTGGAGTTTCATCTATCTTTATTACCTTGTCTCCCGCAAGCACTCCAGCGCGTTGTGCAGGAGTACCTTTGAGAGGTGCGATGACTGTTAATATTTTATCTCTTACTCCTATTTCCATTCCCACACCTTCAAAATTTCCACGTATTTCACTTTCAAAATATTCAGCTTCTCTTGGAGGGAAAAATACGCTGTACGGATCATCAAGAGAATTTACTAATCCCGATATTGCTCCGTATACCTTTTTTTGATCAGTAGGTCCGTTAGTAGATACATATTTTTCATTGATTTTATCCCAGACATTCCAGAACGTTGAAAAGTCAACATTTTCAGGTTTACCTGTTTCAATGTTGATAGGTAATTTTTTAACTGAAGCGGTATGTTGTTGTTTCTCAATTCCAGTAAATACTCCTGCAAAAAAAGAGCCGGTTATTACAACTGAGGATACTGCGATTAAAAGTAATTTTTTAAAATGTGATATCATTTAAAATCTATTATCTCAAAATATCCACTTGTGGTCAATTAAATAGATAGATATAATAGAATCAATGATTTCAAAATATACATATAAAGATATAACATGGATCGACGTAGAGTCTCCCACAAAAGATGACGTGCGGGAGATAATGGAAGAGTATAAAGTGCATCCAGTCGTCGCAGATGAATTATTATCTCCTACGTTACGTCCAAAAGTAGACTTATACGATAATTTAATCTATCTAATACTCCATTTCCCTACAGTCTCTCACAAACATTGTTCAGAAACGGAACAAGAAGTTGATTTTATAATTGGTAAAAATTTCTTAATAACCACTCATTACGATATTATTGACCCATTACATGAATTTTCAAAAATATTTGAAGTAAACTCAATTTTAGATAAAAGTAATATTGGAGATCATGCCGGATTTTTATTCTTTTACATAATGCGTGAGATGTACAAAGATTCTATCAGCGAGCTCGATAGTATCCAAGATGTACTTAGGCGCGTAGAGTCACAGATATTTGCAGGAGAAGAAGTAAAAATGGTAGAGGTAATATCAAAAACTAGTCGGGATCTACTCAACTTCAAACAAGCAGTTAGACCACACAAAGAGGTATTGGAATCCTTTGAACTCGCCGGAGAAAAGTTTTTTGGCAAAGAATTCTTGTATTACACAAGAGGTATATCTGGTGAGTATTATAAAATATACAATATTCTTGAAGGACACAAAGAAACATTGTCTGAGCTTAGAGAAACGAACGATTCTCTCCTGACAACCAAAACAAATGAAACCATCAAGGTTCTTACAATAATGGCTTCTCTTGCTCTTCCCGCTGCCATTGTAGCTTCTCTCTTTGGAATGAATGCCACATCAATGCCATTTATTGGAGATCCGAATGATTTCTGGATACTTGTGTTAATGGTTGTTATTACAACATTTTTAACTCTATTGTTCTTCAAATACAAAAAATGGATGTAAATTTATACAACACTCTTACACGTAAAAAAGAAATTTTCACTCCTTTAAAAAAAGGGGTTGTTTCTATGTATAATTGTGGACCTACTGTATATGACTATGCACATATTGGTAATCTTCGTGCTTATGTGTTTGCGGATATCTTGCGTAGAATGTTTGAGTATAACCACCTTGAAGTAAAGCAAGTCATAAATATAACAGATGTTGGACACCTTACGTCTAATGAAGATGAGGGAGAAGATAAATTGGAAAGATCAGCAAACCTCGCCGATAAAACAGCGCAAGAGCTCGCAAAATTTTATACAGAGACATTTTTAAGTGATCTTGAGGCTCTGGGGATAAACATAAGCAAAATAGAATTCCCAAAGGCAACTGAGCATATAGATGAACAAATAGAGTTGATAGAGAATCTTGAGAAAAAAGGATTTACTTACAAAACATCAGATGGTATTTATTTTGATACGTCCAAATTGTCTGATTATGGCAAACTTGCACAACTTAATATCAAAGGACTCAAAGAAGGCGCGCGAATAAAAGCAGTATCAGACAAGAAAAATATTACTGATTTTGCGCTTTGGAAATTTTCAAAACTAGAAGAAAAACGCCAGCAAGAATGGGATAGTCCGTGGGGTGTTGGATTCCCCGGTTGGCACCTGGAGTGTTCTGCAATGTCTATGAAATATCTTGGAGAGCATTTTGATATTCACACTGGTGGGATTGACCATATTCCAGTACATCACACCAATGAGATAGCTCAATCAGAAGCGGTGACGGGAAAACCTTTTGTAAATTACTGGATGCATAGTAATTTTATAAATGTAGAAGGTGAAAAGATGTCCAAATCGCTTGGTAATATTACGACGATCGAAGATATAGTGAAAAAAGGACCAACTCCCCTTGCCTATCGTTACTGGCTCTCAACTGCGCACTATCGCACATTGGTAAATTTTACATGGGAGACACTCGTTGGAGCTCAAACAGCACTTGATAAATTATATAATCACATTATTGAATACGGAGACAATGGAGAGATAAATAAAGAATATCAGACAAAATTTCATGGATATCTAAACGATGACTTAGACACCCCAAAAGCTATTGCGTTGATGTGGGAGCTTGTAAAAGATGACTCTGTCTTAGATGCAGATAAAAAAGTTACGATGCTTGATTTCGATAAAGTTTTAGGGCTTGGGTTTGAAAACATAAAACCGGAAATTATCCCCGATGGTATTTTAGAGTTAGCTAAGGGGCGTGAGGAAGCAAGAGAAGCAAAGGACTGGAATAGGTCAGACGAACTAAGAGACAAGCTTAAAGAGCTTGGGTATGAAGTTAACGATACAGATGAAGGCTCTAAGCTTTTTAAATTAAAATAAAATTGGTCAACCCGCCACGTTGACCAATTTTATAAAAGAAGACCGCTCTCTTAGAGAGCGGTCTATATTGTTTCACTGAATATTTATAAGTTGCCAGCAGAAACAGAAAGATATTGTGTCCCTAATTT
>CAYSEK010000042.1:0-6559 GCA_964430255.1 uncultured Candidatus Saccharibacteria bacterium | reverse complement strand
GTGCGGGTGGGGAGAATCGAACTCCCGCCCTCTGCTTGGAAGGCAGATATTCTACCACTAAACTACACCCGCTAGGTGTATACCAGATGAATACTAACAAAAAACAAAGCCCCTTGCAATGCAAGGGGCTTTGTTTAAAAAGTTTTCTATCTACCCAAGTGGGTAATAAAACTACTCAGCAGCTGCTTCTTCTGTAGCAGGAGCTTCTGTAGCAGGTGCATCTGTTGTAGGTGCATCTGTAGCTGGTGCATCTGTTGTAGGTGCATCTGTAGCTGGTGTTGTTGTGTCTTCCATGTTTTTACAAATTAGTGCATCGGGCGCGACACCCAAAGCGCTTATAATCAAAAAACTTGGGGCTACCAAGTTGTTTATATTATACACAGGAGGTATCCTTTGTCAAGACAAAAACACGCATTATCAACCTTGTCAATTTCTTATAAACCTCTACCGCGGGATAATAAATTGAATAAAAACAAAACTAATGCTATAGTACCAGCATCATTTAAGCCTTTTGCTCTTTATTGCAAAAGGTTTTTTATATCCAAGAGAGTAGCGATTTAATTTAATAAAACATGAATTTTATACAAGACATACAAACGGCAGAAAATGAAGCCGATAAAAAAATAGTGCAAGCAAAAGAAACCGCGTCTAGTATTATAGACGTCGAGCAAAAGAAACAAAAAGAAGAGATATCGACACTAGAGACACAACTAAAAGAAAAAGAGATTACAAGGAAAGATGAACAAAAAAAGGAACTAACTGAACTGTATAAAAAAATTGTAAAAAAGGGAGAAAAAGAAGTAGGACAAATAAAAGAAAACGCTGAGAAGAACCAAAAAAAAGCATCTGAGTTTGTGTTTAAAAACTTACTCACAAATAAATAACCTAAAGGAAGTAAAATAAAACAACGATGGCAATTATAGCAATGGAAAAATTAAGACTTTACGTACACAAAGGTGTAAGCACCGAGGTGTTTAATGCTATCCAAAAAATGGGAATCGTTGAGTTTAATGAAGTAAAAACAAATGAAGAACTCGAAAAAGCGGAGAAAACTGTCTTTGAGTTCAATTACGCAAGTAGTCGTCTTGATTTTGCTATAGAATTCCTATCCAAATACGAAAAACCGAAAAGCAAATTCGAAGTATTTAAATACGCGATGGAAGGAGGGAAAATATTTGCAAAAGAAGAGGAGATTGAAGAGACTATGCAATCTTTCTATTTTAATGATGTGATCGAACACGTTGAAAATATTGAAGAAAAGATGAACGACGCCGATAGTAAGCTTAAAAATCTTGAAGAGGAGCGTAAGTTGCTAACCGGATGGACAAATCTCAACATAGAATTAAGCTCACAATTTGAGACAAAAACAACAAAAACCATTTTTCTTACAGGAGAGCAGTCTGAACAAGAAAACATCGCAAGAAAGCTTTCAGAAATGCAAATCTTCTTCAATAAGGAAATAATTGAAAACAGCAACTTTGTTCTCACATTTCTAAAGAACGACGAAAAACAAATATTAAAAAAAGTAGCTGAGTACGACTTGAAGATTGTAGAGTTACCTAAAAGAAGAGGCACCCCCACTGAAGAGATAGAAAGAATCGGAAGAGCAATAACAAAAACAGAAGAGGCAAAAAGCGGACTGGAAAAAGAAGCGGGGGTTCTTGCAACAGAGATTCGTAAATTAAAGTTGGTAAGTGATAGAATCTTTTGGAAAAAAGAAAAACATGACCTTATAAGCCAAGCAGCAAAAAAAGGAGACGTGCTCATATTTGAAGGATGGTGCCCAAAAGAAAAAACTCCACTACTTAAGGATGCAATAAGAAAAAAGACAGACCTGTTTGCTATTGAGAAAATAGAGCCCAAAGAAGAAGAAAGAGCGCCAGTGGAAATACAAAACAATAAACTCATCGTTCCATTTGAAGCAGTTACTCGTCTATATGGACTCCCAGGCAACAAAGATATCGACCCTACCCCACTTCTTGCAGGATTCTTTTTTATTTTCTTCGGACTATCTCTTACTGATGTAGGATATGGACTATTCTTATTTTCTGTAACAGTAATGGCTCTACTCTTTTTTAGAATACCCAAAGGTGCCAAGCCCTTAATACTACTTCTTATGTTCGGTGGTATCTCTTCGGTTCTTGTTGGGCTCTTATTTGGTGGATATTTTGGAATAAACATGGAGTACATGCCAAGTTGGACACAAGCAATACAAAAATTTGACCCCATCGCCAACCCATTACCAGTATTTTATATGGCACTTGGTTTTGGTGTATTTCAAATAATGTTCGGGCTTATATTGAAAATAGTACGAGATGCAAAAAATGGAGAGTTCGTCAGCGGGCTACTTGACCAAGGTCCATGGCTAGCACTCTTCTCATCGCTTATCTTCTGGGGGGCAACAAAGATAGGGCTTATTGAAGATACTGCGAGCATGTCAGTATTGGCAATTTATGCATCGCTCTTATCACTTGTGCTCACACAAGGGAGGAAGGAAAACACGATTGTCAAAAAAATATTTAAAGGGGTATTCTCTCTTTACGATTCTATAAATTACTTTTCAGACATACTCTCTTACTCAAGACTCCTCGCGCTCGGACTTGCTACAAGCGCGCTTGCGTTTGCAGTCAACCTAATTGCGGTAATGGTAGGCGATATGATTCCATATGTTGGGCCCGTACTTATGGTCATTATTCTCATTGTCGGTCATTTATTCAATCTTGCGGTCAATGTATTAGGAGCATTCATACATAGTGCCCGCTTGCAATTTGTTGAGTTTTTCGGTAAATTTATCACCGACAATGGAAAAACCTTTACTCCATTCAAAAGAGAGGAGCGTCATGTCGTTGTTGTTAAATAATCTACAACAGCAAGCTTACTTTTTAATTTTAATTTTTTAATAACTTAATTTAATAAAAATATGGAAATAGTTACATTTGGAGCAGGGTTGGTATTTGCAGGAGCTGTTATATCAGCAATATTCGGTTTTGCCGGATCTGCAATAGGTATGGGTTATGCAGGACAAGCAGGAGCTGGAGTTACATCAGAAAAGCCAGAGCTTTTCGGTAAAATCCTTCTTATGCAAGCACTCCCAGGATCACAGGGTATTTATGGACTTGTTGGATCGTTTCTTATTCTAAACTTTTCAGGTCTTCTTGGTGGAGGCGGCGAAGAAGTAATCTCAACAGCAGTAGGACTACAATACCTTATGGCTGGAATACCAATAGGTGTTGCCGGTTTTTTCTCAGGAATGTTCCAGGGAATGGTATCCGCTTCAGGTATCTCAATGATAGCAAAAGACGAATCATTAACAGCAAAAGCGATGATACTATCAGCCATGGTAGAAACATGGGCGATCTTTGGTGTTCTTATCAGTTTCATTCTTCTTACCTCAATTTAATAATGAATGTACGTAAGTATGCACATACTTACGTACAAAATCATTAGACTATCAACTATGCCAATAGTAGACATAACAAACAAAATTCTTGCCGATGCTTCAGAAGAAGCAGGGAGTATAATAAAAAACACTGAAACAAAAGTGTCTGAGCTTTCGGATGCAACAAAAATACTTAAAGAGAATACAAAGAAAGAGTCCGTGCAAAAAACTAATAGAATATTGGAAGAAAACGAAAGGAGAATTGTTTCTGCCGCGGAGCAGGAAGTAAAACTTAAAGCTGACAACGCAAAAAGAACAGCAGTAGATATAGTGTTCGAAAACACACTCAAACAATTACTATCTTTGCCAAGCAAAGAGTACGAAGAGGTAATTCTGTCTTTGTTAAACGAACTACCAGAAAATACAAATGGGGAAATAATTGCACCAAAAGAAAGAAAGATAGAAACAGAAAGTGCTCTCAAAAAAGCCAAATTAAAATACGAGGTTGAAGCAACAAATAAATTCAAAGGTGGTTTTATCCTTTTAGGAGAAAACTTTGAGTCCAATTTTGTTTTTGAAGAAATACTGAGAAACAAAAAAAGCGCTTTGGAAGTAGAAGTTGCGCGGATATTGTTCAACTAACACAAACTAATACTTAGACTAATTTCACTCACGACCGTGAACACAAAATATATTTATTCAGGAAGCAGGGCAAAAGCTCTCGAAACACGTCTTTTGTCAGATGTGCAAGTAGAGCGTCTTTTGAGTTCAAAAGAATTACCTGAAACATTCAAGGCCTTACAGGATACATTCCTTGCTCCATATATGGCAGAGCATGAAAAAACGGACGTAAACAAAGCTCTTGACCAGAGCATACTTGAAACAAAAAACATTCTGGCTTCTATCTCCCCAGAACCACAACTGCTTAATATCTTGTGGATCAAATACGATTTCTATAATCTGAAAGCAATCGTGAAAGGCAAAAAGGCAGGATTTACTAATGAAGAAATCAAAGAAAAGTGTTCGCATGCAAGTGTCTACACTCCTGAAAAACTTATACAAGCATACGATGAAAAAAAACTACACCTACTGAACAAACACTTCAGTGATGCTGTGGAAGAAGCAGAATCTGCAAAAGAAGTATCTGAAATAGATATCACGATGAACATTCATTATTTCAAAGCGATAAAAGATATTGCTTCCGCTCACAAAAATAATTTCGTAAATGAATATGTTTCAATCCTTGTTGATTTCTTCAATCTTGAATCATCTCTACGCCTTCTCTCTTTAAACAAAGCAGGCGTTAAAAATATTTTTATTACGGGTGGAAAGGTATACAAAAAAGACCTAGAAGGTCAAAAAAATATCTTGGAACAATACAAAAAACTAGGCGGAGAAAAAGTATGGGCTGAGGCAATAAAAGAATTTGAAAAGACTGGCGATTTTTCACTACTTGAAAGAACAGCCGATGAGTACACACTCTCATACTTGAAAGAAAAAAGCGCGGACATCATGTCTCCCGCTCCCCTCTTTGCATATTTCTCAGCGAAGAAAAATAACGCGCAAACAATAAGGGCAGTCATGGTCGCAAAACAAGCAGGACTACCTGAGAGAGATTTGAGAATTATACTGCGACGACTTTACGCATAATAAAACAACATGGAAAAACAAGAATACAAAACAGCAATAATTGGACCTAGTAATGTCATCTCCGGTTTTAAAGCACTCGGTGTCATTCCCTTTGATGCAGAAGACGGAGAAGTTGCACTTGATATTTTAAAAAAAATAAAAAAAGGAACTCAAAACGAAACAGATATAAAATTTGCCGTTGTGCTTATCATTGAAAGTATCGCGAATAAAATCCCTACAGATGAATTTGAAAAAGTTTCTCGTGGAGCACTCCCCGCAATACTCACCCTTCCCGGACTTGAAGGCTCAACCGGCGCGGGTGTCGCAAAACTAAAATCCCTCGCCGAACGCGCAGTAGGTTCTGATATTTTAGGGTAAATAAATATACAATCTACAAAAAAACATCTCCCGAACCTCGGAAGATGTTTTGCATTCTACCGTACTACAAAACTTGACATTTTCTATTGTATTTAGTATGATCTTTCTCAGAAATACCCCCGTTCAATCAATAGCAAAAAGGAGGACACCATGTCCGAAACAAAACTCTGCACACCCAAGTTCCTTACATCAGAAATAGCAAAGACAGCAATAGTATCTGCCATCAACACCGTATTTCATAGCGACGCAACATCCGCACTTCAACCCAAACGAGAACAGCTACATGTTGTTGTTCTCGTGCCTGGCATGAATGATGACCGTCCGGATTATCCCGAATGGCCAAATTACCAAATACAGCCAGTTGTGCTGTATGAGCACACGCTTGGGAATGTCGACAACTTTCCTTATCCATTCAATGATATTGCGCGATGCAAAGCACTTCAGTTGTGGCATAACCGAAACGATGACCGTACCGAGATTATGCCACACTTGCTTTTTCCAGGTGATGCCCCATTTTGGGGTGGTGTAAAACGTCAAGGTATAGTTGTGGCATGCTCTGGTATTCAACCCTGGCAAGACAAACTCATCTCTGGCCTATCTGCCGACTTAATGATTGCACTCGCTTATAATGCATGGATGCTAAGTACTGATAAATCCGACGATAAACTCTGTTTCCTTACCTAGAGTCGTCTGGTGTTTTAGCCAATATCCCTGATTTAATCATTAGGGGTATTTTTTTTAAGATTATTATTAAATTAAAGGGATTAAAGTCATTAAAGGGTCAGGTACCTTTGTTTTACTCAATCGAGAACATGCAGTCCGTAACAGGAAAGTGTCCTGGCTGTGATAAATCTTAGTTCAAAAAGACTTAAACAAAACCCCCACTTCGGTTGGGGTATTTTTTATACATTAAAAACCACCAAGGTTCAACCTCTGTGGTTTTCGTTTTACTACCTCCCAAAAATTTCTGAGTGACTTCCTAAGTCAGAAAGAAACAAGACAAGCTTATCGTCAATAATCCGATACACTAAAAGTAGGTCGGGTTTTATGTGACACTCACGAAAATCTTTCATATCACCTGAGAGTTTGTGGTCACGATATTTCACAGGCAATATCTTACCAACTGCGAGCATGTCAATAACGCAATCTAATTCCGACAACTCATATTTTCCA
>CAYSEK010000041.1:0-6576 GCA_964430255.1 uncultured Candidatus Saccharibacteria bacterium | reverse complement strand
GGGTTTTATTATCGCATCATCTATAAAACCTGTAAAGACGTGGTCAAATTCATGTTCAGTAAGTTCGTTAGGTAATTTTACTTCGTATATGAAAGAATTAATTTCTTTCATATCACAATCAAATCCCATTTCTTCTACTAATCTTCTGTGAACAGCTGTTTCTAATTTTTCTCCTTCTCTGGGATGACTACAACAAGTATTACTCCACAATCCTCCAGAATGATACTTGTTACTATTTCGTTTTTGCAAAAGTAACTCCTTGTTTTTATTAAAGATAAAAATAGAAAAAGCTTCGTGTAGTTGTCCTGTCTTGTGTGCTTCTATTTTTTCCACAACACCAACTCTTTCTCCTTTGTCGTTTACTAAATTTATTATATCTTTTATTTTATTTTCTTGCATATATAATCTGTTATTTCAATAATTCATCAATCCTAACATCTAAAGCTTTAGCAATCTTTTCCATAGTACTAATTGTAAGATTCTGCTTTCCATTTTCAACATTACTGATATATGACCTGTCTAAATCTAAAGTGCGACAAATGTCGCCTTGCGACATTTCTTTTTCCAAGCGTATCTTTTTCATATTATCTCCAAATTTTTTTGCAGTGGATTGACTCATATTTATGTTTAAAGTTATTAACATAAGCATTATAACACCGTGTTGTGCTGTGGCTCAATAGTAAGTTATAATATAAGTGTATAAAAATTTATGCAGCGAACACGCAAAATAAAAAATTTGCCTTAGCTTTTTTATCCTTTTTTCGCCCCCCCAAAATCTTTTGAAAAAGGAAAAGGTAAATTTTGTTTTGCGGTCGCCGTAGCTTTGCGGAGGCGATGGCGCGTGGAAGATTATAAACTTCGCTCGAAAAAAGTTCGAGCTTCGTGCAGTATTTCCGCACAAATGCGGACTTCACTACTCTAAAGTAGTAAACGTCACGGTGTTATTTTTAATAATCGTGAAAAAAAACTTGCAGATGTGGCCTTTGACTCGTATTTACTAGAGACAAGAACACTGATGTATGATTTATCTGAAGCAGATATAGAAGTTATAGATGAAAAGAAGGCACTCTGTTTGAGTTATTTCAATTCGTTAAACAAGAATATTGCTTCTCTCGACAAGATGATGACTGATTTACAGCGCCCCGATAAAATTGTCACAATGGAACAATTAATAGGATACCAATCTACGTGGCTTAATTCGTCTAATACTGAAAAATGGAAGGCACTTATACAGAGTGTGATAGATAAGATTATTTATTGGGAAAATCAGTCTAACTTAGCATATAAAAAAGGACTTACGGATATGAGCGATTATGTCAATCGAGTAACATCCCCAACAAATTATTCTGCCCCAACTTATAGCATCCCTTCTATTTCAACAATGCCCCAACTACCAAAAACAACAAGTTGCACCATTAGTGGAGATGGTGGCGTCGGTCTTCAGGCATATGTAAACTGCACAACTTATTAAGTTAAGGGGGTTAAGTATCTTTGATCTTAAAAATAATAAATATTAACAACTAATTTAAAATTAGCATGAAAAATATGTAATCCGTATAAACATTTAACAATAGCTCGGATGACTGCTATAATAAAAGTAATATGAATAATTTGGAATTAGACAAAATAAAACAAGCTGGACTTTATCTGTCAGACAAAATCCCCGATTTATACTTCACAAAATTTCTGAAGCTACTTTATTATTTTGATTTTATATCTGTTCTAGAAACTGGACAACCAGTTACAAATGATACTTATTTTAATTTGCCGTACGGACCGGTTCCATCCTTCATTAAGGATCAACTCAGCCTTTTAAAGAGAGATATTAAAGAATCAGAAGAAAAAATAATAAAAGATGACCCCAATTCAGAAAAAGTTGCTAGTTTTTTTGATGGGTTAATAGAACTAGAAGACAAAACTACTGGCTCAGTTCTTGTAAAAAAAGTGGAGCCAGATTTAAATTATCTATCTGAATATGAGAAGGATTTACTAGATGACATTATAGATGAATTTAAGGGGACAAGCACCGCCGACCTAGTCAAAAAAACACACTCTGAAGCACCATATAACCAAACAACACCAAGCAACATCATTGGGTACAAAATGGCGTTTTACCTTGATAGAAATAAAATTTTACCAAAGAGAACTTATGAGTTTGATTCTGAAATAAGTCAAGCGGAATTTTTTAATGAGTAATCTTGAGTTCGGGGATATTTACTGGATTCCAAAGAATAGACATAGGGGTCGTGGTATTTCTCAGCACCATGTGGTTATTTTGTATGCTGACCGAAAGTCTAAATTAGTATACTTTCAAACATTAAGTTCTAGGATGTACAAAGTATTTCGCAACTTTGGTTCTTTTAATAATAATAATTGCAACACTTGCTCCGAGGATAAAAAGAGGTTCAAAGAGTTTACTAATCGTGTTCGTAAGAATAGATTTCTAGATGTTGACCACACAGTTTTCTTAAACCATGGAAAGTATGATTTTTTAACAAAAGAAACTTACATATGTTATTCAAGAATATCAAAAGATAATTATTTCTATTTTAAAAGTAATATAGATAATGGTACTTATTCTCATAGAGGTTCCATGTTGCCCAATAATGGTAAATGTACAATAATAGCGCTGAAAGAAGCACCGAGGGTTTCCACAAGCGAAATTGGGAAGATTATTCGACACTATCAGGCGTAAAATAAATTTATGAACTATTTAATTTTGATTATTGTTGCCATCACAGGAGTTGTACTTGGAGCATATTTTGTGCGACAAGAGGATGGAGGATTGATTGCGGAACAAGTGAAGAAAAAACAAAAAAATAAAGAGAAAATCTTGGAATTTTTACGTGAAAATAAAAGAGTGACAAATAACAATATTGAAAAATTACTTAGCGTATCGGATGCGACCGCTACTCGGTATCTAAGTGAGTTAGAAAAGGAGCAAAAAGTCAGACAAATCGGCAAAACAGGCAATGCGGTTTATTACGTTCTAAAATAAGGCTAAAATCCCCCAACGGCTCAACGCGTTGAGCCGTTGGGGTTACTCAAAACTAAATATGGATGACTCGGAATACTATCAAAATAAATATGCAAAAAACAAATTACCCGACAGAACATATGTCAGTAAATCTGTTTTTGTAAAAAGGAATGGTGAAATGAAAGAAATTAGATATATAAGTAAGGTTTTTGATATTGAAGATTTTCAAGAATTTTATAAGGATCTAAAAAACAAAAAAATTTGCAAAGTGTTAAGAGATGGACAACGACAAGAGGTACTAGTCATTGTAGACAAAGATACACGCGGATTTTCTCTAAGAATTCAAAGATTCACAAAAGAAACGGGGGTACCGCATGGGCAATCATTTAGTTTCCATAGCGGAGCGTTAGTAAAACTCATAGAATTTATTGACTCACTAGGCTTTATTGATTTTAGTAATAAAAGTTATTTCAAAATTAATGACGATGATATAAAAAAACAAAAACAGTTTTGGCTTGATAATAAAGACTTGATAAAATCTATAAACAGGTTTGACTCCAGTCTTTTAAAGCAAATTTTTAGCAAAATAGAAGACGAAAAGAAACTCGGAATAATTATGGGGTCCCTTTCTAGTGTTGAGCTCGATAATTTAGAAGCAACAATCAAGCAAACAGCACACAAGGAATCAATTGAGGATCTTAATAGTTTATTAAACTTGGAAAAGGATGGAAATATAGTTGAAAGTATAAAAAAACAGGAAACATTAACGAAATATGTTGCAGGACAACCAGAAAAAATTTTTCAGAATTGGATAGAAGAAAATTTATGGATATTTGGAGTAGAATATTACAAAAAACACAATTGGAGAATTATCGACAATACTCCTGATAATTCCTCCGAGGCTGACTTAGTGATGGAAACAGTAGATGGTTTTATAGATCTAATAGAATTAAAACGACCTAAATTAAAATCATCTCTCTTTATTTTCGATAGTGAACATAAATCTTATTACCCATCTTCAGAATTATCTAAACCGATTGGGCAATGTTTATTATATTTAAAAAAATTAGATGAGCAGAAAAACAAAATAGAAAATGACAGAAATACAAAGGTTTTAAAGCCGAGAATTAAATTAATTATTGGTAGAAATAATGATTTTGGTGATGATGAGAAAAAAGCACTAAAAATGCTAAATTCCAATTTACATCAAATTGAAATAATCACTTACGATGATTTATTGAAAAATGGGGAAATAATTATTTCACACTACGGCAAAAGAACATAATATCGTACCCGAAGAAAACAAAATAATTATCAAGAATCTATAAAGTTTTATGACAAGAATAATAGCAATTGGTGATGTGGACTACTTAGTGATTGGTTCTGATACTAGAGCATTTGATGGTAAAAATGGTGAAATCCATGATGGCGTTGAGAAAATTTTTGCTCTAAATGATACAGTATTTTACGCATTTTCAGGACAAAAATTAATCCCCGCCGCAATTCTTCAAAATTATAGAGAGGGCAGAATTAAACAGTCAACTAGTTTTAAGGAAACAATTCAGTCATTTGTTGGTTTGGCAAGACTAATTAAGTCTAAAACACCACACAAAGTATCTGATAATCAATTTGCAATCTTAGGCTACGACAAAGAAGCTGAAAAGTTTAGAATTGTAATTTGTCATTCTTCTAAAAACTATGATCCAATGGAGGGGGAAAGTTTGTTTGCAATTTTAGGTGAAGCTAACTATTTTGGTATAGTATGGAATTTAGATGAATTTAACCAAATAGTAGAGAGTGGGGAGGTTCTAAGGGTTAAAATAAAAAAATATTAGATTTTATGAAAAAAAATGCAACTCGGTGCGTATGAAAAAGAAAAATCAGTAACTGGTAAAGAACCCCATGCTAACTCAGTTGTTACTGGGGTTATCTTAAAAAAACAGGATTGCGATATAGAGAAAATTGATTTTTAAACTACTTTTAAAAGGGAGCTAAATTTACCCTCTTCATCCCCAAAATTTAGAATTGTGCGCGCATGGGAGGGTTGGGGTAAGCACATAAGAATTGCGTCGTCGGGCTATTTCCGCTAGGAGCGTTAGGGCTTTCGGACGAGCGCCGTGGTTCCGTCTTAGCAACACGAACGCCACAACAGAAGCTAAAATAGGGACTCTAAATAAAAACGGTAATTTTTGCTATACTATAACTATGAAATCCCCAACGATTAAATCTAATTCTTACGTACTAAGACCATTTAAGACTAGTGATGCAGTGTTGTGGCAAAAATGGGATATAGACCCAGAAGTACAGGCCTTTATGCCAGAGCCGTTCAACGAAGTTCAGGATATTGAGGAGCAATACAAATATATTGATGAATGTGAAGCAGATGAAGAAGGGTTTTATTGGTCGATTGAAACAAAAGATGGATTAACGATTGGCACGTTGGCTCTCACAGAGATCAGCAGTTACCACGAAGTAGCAGACCTTGGCATAGTGATTGGTGATAAGAATTACCGGGGCAAGGGTGTCGCTACAGAAGTCTTAGCCACTTTAGTGAGTTATGCATTCGAACATCTGAACATTTCTAGGATTAGCGCAGAGATTGAGGAAGGAAACGTTCCAATGAGGAAGGTATTAGAAAGAGTTGGTTTCAAAGAAGACGGCCTGTTTGAGTCAGCTCGTATTAAAAACAAACAACGAATTACTGTTCGCTATTTCGGTATTATTAAGCCCATAGACCAACATGAATAAAGTAAAGGTGATACCCATAAAACAGAGAGATGCTAGTGCTTGTGGGCCAACATGTGTTGAGATGACCCTAAAATACTTTGATGTACCATACACAGTTGCAGACATCGCCAAAGTAACGAACTATAAAAAAGAAGGTGGCATATACAACAAAAAGCTCGTAAGTACACTAGAGCATTATGGACTCAAAACAAAAGTTTTAAAAAACACTTCCTGGGAAAAGTTAATGGAACTAAACACCAAAGATTCGGTGATCATACTTTCTTGGATGTTAGATGGTTATATTGGGCATCTTAGTGTTTTAGAAAAAGTAGACAAAAAACATGTCTATCTTGCAGAACCAACAACTGGCAAAGTGTTAAAGATGGGGAAAATAAAGTTTCTCAGGCTTTGGTTAGATTACGAAGCAAAGCCTGAAGTACCAATGTATCCTGAGTCAAAGTCGAACATTCAACTACGGTGGATGTGTATAGTGTCAAGACAATAAAAAAAGAAAAACCCAATGGCCAATGAAGGCCTTGGGTTTTTTAAGATGGAACCTAGATCACTTTTTTACAGTAGCCTAATGTAGCACTTTCATAAGTATATGAAAAACCAAACTAGTGGTCATATCATCACGATCCAGTGCTGGGCTAAGTTCGACAACATCCATGCCGACAATTTGATTGTTTTCTGCTACCGTGCGTAACAATTTTAGAAGAGTATACGGACTCATGCCAAGAGGTACAGGAGTGCCTGTTCCAGGGGCGAAGGACGGATCGAGCACATCAACATCGAAACTGATGTAGCACTTCTTTCCTGGGACCGTTCAATAAATTGTGTCTGAGTCTCTTTTAATTTAATTAACTTTTTTA
>CAYSEK010000040.1:0-7196 GCA_964430255.1 uncultured Candidatus Saccharibacteria bacterium | reverse complement strand
TAAAACTACCGGTAGTCAGTGCGGCAGACCCAGTATTTGCACTATAAACTGTAGAATTCACAGTAAGTATTACATTTACAGGGACACTTGGATTTCCTGCAGAATTTGCAATATTGTAATTCGGTGTAGGTGAATTAATAACAAGATTAATAGTTTGAATACAATCATCCAAACTTATATCTACAGGAGTATTATCTCTAAATGCTTGCCATTCGGTTGATGTGTTTGTTGGCACAAAGTATGTTGTATCAGATGTTCCGTTTACAACTTTCTTGCACACTCCATGTGCATCTATTGATTGTGTTAACCCAGGTGTATTTTTAAATCCTTCAGAGATTGTATCTATGGCGTACGCAACAGGTAGGGCTAGAATAAATACAGCAGATAGAATAAGAAATTTCTTTGAGATTTTTTTCATATATGTAGTAATTATTTCTACCATATATTATCTATTTTTTAGTTCTTCTATTTCAGTCTTGAGTATGTCAATTTGTTTTTGTTGTCCCTTTACTGTCTCCACAAGTGGAGCAATAATACCTGCATATTGTACTGATTTCATTCCTGTTGCAGAGTTTGTGACGACAAGCTCTGGGAAAATCTTCTCTACATCTTGTGCGATAAACCCAATACTTTCCTTTCCGTCCTTTTTCCATTCAAATGAAACGCCTTGTAATTCTTGTATTTTCTTTGATGCATTATCGAGTGGGGTAATATTTTCTTTTAGTCTTTCATCTGAAGAATAGAGAAATGCTGTTGCTGTCACGTTACCAGCAGATGAACCACTTGCATAAAAATTCGCATCACCAAACACCTCAAGACCTGTTGGGTACTGAGAAGCAATATTTGTATTAAGAATAAGCTTCCCTAGTTTTGACTGAATATTGAATCCTTCATTCACTGGTGCGGGAGTATTTCCTGCAGGTGGCGCATCCGTAGGAGCTGTCCATGCGTATGCATAGCTTACACCTAACGACAGTACGACTGCAGCAAGAAGTATTTTTAGTGTTTGAGTGAATTCTTTTTTCATAAAATTATTGATTTGATATAGCTTCTAATAATGCTTTTTTATTTTGTTTTTGTTCCTCTGTTAATTCAATTTGTTCATCGGAAAGGGTTTTAAGTATTTCTTCTTTCTCCGTGCGCTGTTGCTGTGTTAGTTCAATTTGTTCGTCTGAAAGTGGGTATGTTTGGGTGTATACTTTGTATACTTCGTCCTTACCATCACTACTAATCAAAAATACGAGTGTAATAATTAGTACCACAACAATCATCAATGCAACAACAACAATTGTTATTTTATTTGATTTTGTTGGAGTATCTTGTAGTTCTTCATTCATAATTTATAATTATACACCACTATGCAACAAAAAAACAAAACTTATCCACAACAACATCTTTTGTGTTGCTTGTGGTCAACGTGGCAGGTTGACCAATTTTATGTTGCAGAATGTGTATATGGTTGGTACACTCATGGAATGCATACAGTTTTGGTACATTACTCAGAAATAACACTGAAAGGCAAAAACAGGCCATATTTTGAGCGCGCGCTGAAAGAAAATATAATAAAAAGCGCAGAGCGCAAAGACATACGAGTTGAAAACATAAAAAGAGATGGGGCAAGTTTTGTTTGCACATTTTCTGGAGAAAAAGAACGGGTGGCTGAATGCTTGAAGCATGTGTTTGGAATAAGGCAATATTTATTCGTCAAAACAATATCAAAAGACCCAAAAGAAATATTCGCAGAAGTAAAACATTCTTTGCACAAAATAAAGGAGTCCGGGGCAAAAACTGTCAGTTTCCAAACTAAACGCGTTGACAAGAACTTTCAATTTACAAGCCCAGAGCTCAACAAAGAATTTGGTGAACTGGCAAACAAAGAGGGGTTAAAGGTTAATTACAGCGACAAAAAACATATCATATACACAAACATTGGCAACAATACAACTTATGTGTCTTCTGAAAAAATTAGTGCTTATGGAGGACTTCCCACAGGAACATCCGGAAAAATACTTGTACTACTCTCCGGTGGGATAGATTCACCAGTGGCAACATGGTCTCTTATGAAGAGAGGCGCACATTGCGACTTCCTGCATGTTCATAGTCTTCAAAAAGCAAAAGATGTACTGGAGTCAAAGATCCCAAAAACGATAAAAATACTGAATAATTACCAATTTGAATCAAAGCTTTATGTTGTACCATATACTCTTTTTGATCTTTCAGTAATGGGGAACATCCCTCAAAAATACGAACTGGTATTATTTAAACACTACCTACTAAAGCTTTCAGAGAAACTTGCCCATAAATATAAATACTCGGCAGTAGCAAATGGGGACAGTTTATCTCAAGTTGCATCTCAAACTCTTGAAAACATAAATGCAACACAATATGATATCTCGTTACCTGTTTTTCGCCCTCTTATAGGTCATAATAAAGAAGATATTATTAAAATATCGGAAGAGATAAACACTTACGAGCTATCTATTGAGGAATACAAGGACTGCTGTAGCTTAGTATCAAAACACCCCGCAACAAAAACAAAACGCGAAAAGTTTAAAGAAGTACTCAAAGATGTTGATATTGAAAAACTTGTAGAAAAAAGCATTGACGAATTGGAAGTGTTTAATATTGAGTAACTCTAGACTACAATCAGAAAAACCGACCTTACAGGTCGGTTTTTTATCAAATGTCTTTATTTTCGAGCGTTACATCTTTTAATTCAGATTTGCTTACCTTGTCTTCCGCGACCGATAATACTTCTTCTGTTAGTATATTAATATCTTTTATTCCTTTAGATTTAGCGCCGTAAAATTGCCCAGGGTCTTCAAGCTCTAAATCAGAACCTTTAAGTTTCTTTTCCGCAGATAATAACTCCTCCTCCGTCTCCGTGCGCGCAACTATGTTTTCTACTTCTTTTTTAGACCTAGTGTCATAAAACTGACCAGGAACTTCAAGTTCTAAATCAGAACCCCGAAGAACACCTTCCGCTTCTTGTCTTTGCTCTGGTGTTTGACCAAATGGAATTTTCTCTAACATGTTTTTCTAATTACTATTAGTAAAAGCTAATAGTTTTATACTACCATGTAGGATATTTTTTGAAAGGTACGCCAACAAGCTCCAATAGTCACGACAACATCGAACCTTGCCGTGAACTAAAACTTACTACGCAGATATATCTACTTCCAATAGGACAATCTCCAAATGATCGTTTATTTCTTTAGAAGACATGTTTTGCTTGTCTCCTTTGTAATACACAGCAATCGGAATAACGTACTGCTTACATTCAATAACAAAAACAATAAGACGAAACGACCTACCTTTCCCGCGTGTTATACCCCCTAGCAAACCGGATTTTGTATACACTGTGCCCTAGCGATTGATGCTTAGAAGGGTCAAACTTTTTTAATTCTGAGATAACTTCATCCTTAAAGTTACGATGCTTCTTGCGCAACGGTTTCAGCTGTTTTTTAAAATGAGGAAGAATTATTGTTTTGTAATTCATATATCCGCAAGCTGTGTTTCTACGGACGGAATATCCTCTTTTTTAAATTTCTCAATAACTGTCTTTTCAAGCTCGCGAGAAAGATACTGAAGCCGCGAATCCTCAATCTTTGAAATCTCTCTCTGGTGAATAAAATTAACAGCTGTGAAGCGGAAAAATTCCGCCTTACTCATAAAGCCGTATTCCTTAATTGCTTTCTTTATTTTTTGCTCAAGAGGTGTTTTAACCTCAAAATTTACAATTGACATAATATATGAAATTAATATGAATTCTATATATTTAGTATAGTGCGCAAGAAAAACATGTCAAGCCGAAACTCATAGAACCGAGGATTAACCTCGGTTCTATGAAGAATAATTTAGACAATTTCAGGCAAACAAGGATGCTATTTTTTGAAAGGAATCCCAATAAGTCCAAGAAGGGCTTCTGCCTCTGCTTTGTCTTTTGCGGTAGTTGTAATAGTAATAGACATTCCAAATACATCTCTTAGGTCCTCATCTGAAGTTTCAGGGAAAATCGTATTTTCTTTCAGTCCAATTGTGTAATTACCCATTTCATCAATCCCCTTTTTATCCAGACCACGGAAGTCACGCATTCGTGGGATTGCTATATTTATAAGCTTATCTAAAAATGCATACATTCTTTTACCTCGTAGCGTCGTAACCACGCCAATCTTATCGCCTTCACGTAATTTGAAAGATGCTATTGATTTCTTTGCTCCACGTAGCGCTGGCTTTTGTCCTGTTATTTTTGTAAGACGATCTTCAATAAGCTCGTTTCTTTTTCTGTCTTTTGAAGACCCAGTACTTACATTTATAATAACTTTTGTTATCTTCGGAGCAGCCATGGAGTTTTTATATCCAAATTTCTCTCTTAAAGTCTCGTATGCTTTATTCTGTTTTTCTTTTACTGATTCCATAATAATTTATCGGTAATAGTTATTAACTATCTTAAATCTCTTCTCCGCTTTTTTTACTTATTCTAACTTTTTTATCCCCAACAATCTTCATGCCGATCCTCGAAGGCTTGCCGGTTTTTGGGTCCTTAATCATTACATTTGAAACATGCACAGGAGCAGCAATCTCAACTATCTGCCCTTTCTGACCGCTTTTACGTGGACGCATGTGCTTCTTCTTTATGTTTACACCCTCAACAACCACCTTATCAGAAGAAGGTATTGCCTTTATCACTTTGCCACTCTTGCCTTTATCTTTTCCGGCAACCACTATTACATTGTCATCTTTTTTGATCTTCATAATATAAAATTTAATTTACACAACCTCTGGTGCAAGTGATGCTATTTTTTGGAACCCTAATTCACTTATCTCTCTAGGTATTGGACCAAAAATCCTTCCACCCTTGGGTTCCTTCTTTCCTTTTTCAATAATAACCACAGCATTTTCATCAAAACGAATATATGATCCATCTTTTCTTCTGAGTGGCTGTTTTTGTCGTACAACAATAGCATGTACTACATCTTTTTTCTTTACAGATTTTCTTGGCTCTACTGTCTGAACAGACAACACAACGATATCTCCAATTCGAGCATATCTTTTCTTGGACCCTCCGAGAACCTTGAAAACTCTTCCGATCTTACCTCCGGTGTTATCTGCGATTTTTACTATTGTTTGTGGTTGAATCATGTTTTATAAGTTTATTCTCAATATGAACTATTCACTCTCTACTACTTTAAATGTTTTATCTTTTGAGATTGGTCTTGTTTCTTCTATGCTTACTTTATCGCCCTCTTTATGTTTATTTTCTTCATCATGCGCTTTGTATTTTTTGCTTATCTTCATGTATTTACCATACTTTGGATGCTTTACAAAACGATTCACTAAAACACTTACAGTTTTGTCCATCTTGTCTGAGACAACAACTCCGCTGAGTACTTTTTTGTTTTTTTTAATCTCTTTTTCCATAATGTTTAAAACTAATTTGAAATACGATTACTTAACTCTGTAAGGACCTTTGCAATATCTTTTCTCAAATTCCTTGCCTCTTTTATGTTCTTTATCTTACTCCCTGCAATGCCAAACCTAAAATCACGTAAAGATTTTCTCTTCTCAGTAAGTTCCTTGTGTAGATCTGTGTCTTTTTTATCTCTTAATGATGACATGATGTTTTATAATATTTATTTACGAGGCAAAGTCAAGCTTATGAATGATCTCTGTTTACAATCTTTGTTTTGAGAGGCAACTTCGCTCCAGCTTTCCTGAGCGCTTCACGGGCAACATCTTCTGGAACTCCGTCAACTTCAAATAAAATTCTGCCAGGTTTTGTATTGAAACAATAACCCTGTGGGTCTCCTTTTCCCTTACCCATTCCAACCTCTGCAGCCTTTGCAGTAAAAGGTCTGTCTGGGAAAATCCTAATCCACATTTTTCCAGTTTTATGCATCGTTCTGGTTATCACTTTTCTGGCTGCTTCAATTTGGTTTGACCTAATTCGAGCTGAACCTTGTGCCTTCAACCCAAAAGAACCAAAAGCGACAGTTATACCTCTTGTATCCGGTCGTGCAATTTTTACAGGATTCTTACGCCCTGTCTGCCATTTTCTATGTTTTACTTTTTTGGGAAACAACATGATTATTTTTTATCTTTTTCAAATACTTCACCTTTATATATCCAAACTTTAACACCGATTGTTCCATAAGGAAGAATAGCTCTCTCTTTTGCAAAGTCAATATCAGCTCTAAATGTTTGTAGAGGAATTCCACCTCTCTTTACCCCCTCCTTCCTACTCATCTCTGCACCACCCAATCTTCCAGATAAAGATATTTTTGCTCCTTTAACATCACGATTAGCCATTACTTTTTCTATCGTTTGTTTCATTACCATTCTAAAAGGAAGACGCTTTTCAAGACCTTCCGCAACCATTTTTGAAACAATGCTTGCATTTGACTCTGGAGACCTGATTTCCTCAATATTTATTTTAAATTCTTCTGGCATCTCTATCTTTAGTCTGTTTGCCTGCTTTAGCATATCTGCTTTTAATTTCACAGAGCCTTCACCACTTTTACCGATTATCACTCCAGGTCTTGAGGTCTTAATGATAACCTTTAAAGATTTTTCACCTCTCTCCATTTCAATAGTTGAAACGTACATTCCTTTGAGTCGTTTTTCAAGATACTCACGCAACAACACATCTCCTTTCAAGAAGGCTTTATATTGCTCTTTATCACCAAACCAGCGAGACTTCCAGTCCCTTATGATGCCTAATCTATGTGAATATGGATGTACTACATGTGTCATGAATTTATTTTTTAGTTTTTATTTCAGATTTTTTATCTTGTACTTCAATTTTCTGCTGTTGCTCAAGAACAACAGTAACATGGCTTGTTCTTTTGTTTATCGGTGTTGCTCGTCCACGTGCTCTTGGTCTAGAACGATGCAAAGTAGGACCTTTGTTTACAGTAACCTCTTTTACGAGTAAATCCTCTTTTTCTATATTAAAATCGTTCTTCGCTCCAGCCACCGCACTACTTAAAAGTTTTTTAACCACTGTAGCAGCGCGCTTGTTAAGAAAATCCAACTCAGATAGAGCCTTGGCTACTTTCTTACCTCTAATATAGTCGGCGACAAGACGAACTTTTCTTGGAGATTGTCTGTATTGTTTAAGTGTTGCTTTCATGTTGATATAGATAATTATTTAGCATCTCCTGCGGCTTTTGCGGCTTTTGCGGCAGCTATCTCAG
>CAYSEK010000039.1:0-7281 GCA_964430255.1 uncultured Candidatus Saccharibacteria bacterium | reverse complement strand
TAAATTTAGCTCTTTTTCTTTTTTGATGTCAGGTATGTGTACATACACAACTGGCACATTAGTATGCCCGAGTTCTTTTACAGCCTTGAGGCGCATGTGTCCACCTATAACAACAGATGAGCGATCCGGAACATCATTAACTATTAAAGGATCAACGGCTCCGAAACGTTGTATAGATTCTTTGAGTTGATCCAATGCTTCTCTCGTATGCTTACGAGGGTTGTATAGTGAAGGGTTAAGTTTATCTACATGTACATACTCGATATTTAATTTGTCTTTCATGTTTTATAATTTATTAACTTATAATTACTATAATTGGAACAAGTTCGTTACAAGTTGCGAAACGTCAAGGTGTGGATAAGTGATATCTTTTTTATGTTTATCTGAGACTCCTCACCTTTTAAGAGATTTAGAAGAAACAATACAACACAAAAAATACTTTTGTCACTTGGGAGATGTCGTTTGATGTGCTAAGATGTAGGGGTATGACAAATACTAGGTACAACAATGGTTATGAGGCGGTAATCGCCCTACTCCGAGAATATCCTGAATGGAAGGGTGTTGTAAAAGCAGCATTAGAAGAAGCAAAAACTATAAAGACTGGTTGTTTTGCTGGCGCTTGGGTTCTTGAACGAGCTAAAAAACACGGTGTTTCTTGGATACCAAATCTCCGTAAGCTTTCTTCTTATGGAATACTGAAAAAGGAAGGAGAATCTTCACGTGGTGGACGTCGAGCTTACTACAAGATGCCTGATGTTGATGGTGTTGAGAGGGCTTTGTCTGAGGTATTTATTGGTAATAACAATACCCCCTACCCAGCACATGATGTGACTGATTCTGGTGTTGTCCGAAAAGAAACGATTAAAGTCCCTCTTTATCTAAACCTTGCTTCGTGCGGGAGTCCTAGTGTAGCTGACACCCACATTGATGATTACATAGACGTTGACGCACGAAGAGTAAGATCAGGATGTCAGTATTATGTTGTACGTGCGGATGGGAATTCTATGGATCTTGTTGGAATCAATAGCGGTGACTTAGTATTGGTGCGATCGCAAAATCATGCAGATATAGGACAAAAAGTTGTTGCATATGTTGAAGGTGGAACAACTATAAAAGAGTTCCAACATACGGGCGAATATTCTGTCTTGGTGCCTCGTTCTAGCAACAAGGAACATACTCCTATTGTTTTATCAGAGAATGCTGAAATACAAGGTGTTGTAGTCGGAACACTCCCTGTCAGCAATAATACAAATTAAGTATGGCAAAACGAGTAACAGTAATAAACGAAAGTGATTCGGGTCGAAATCTGAAATTTCACGATAATTATACTGGTAAAGATATGAGTCGTGCTGGGTTTGTAGGTGAGATTAAGCATGGTAATTATGATAATTATCATGTTCGCAAAATTAATGGTTTAGATACTCCAGTATCAAATCCTGATGGGAAGAAAGTAAATAATCTTGATTAATATGAAATTTACAGAACAACAACTACAAACATGGTCTGAGCCAGCAAGTCAATCAGAAGACTCCAGAATGAAAAATTCTAGAAATGCTGTACTAACTGCGTTGAAACAAAGTTCATCAGTTAGTGATGGCGATATAAAAATCATCGACAAGGGTTCATCGCACAATAACACTAATGTGAAAACAAAAGCCGATGTCGATCTTTCGGTCGTGTATACTGGTGGCGTTTTCTTCTTTGGTATACCACCTGGATATACACGCGATGATTTCGGAATTATTTTAAGCACTGAAAGTTACCATACACATAAAAATGCAGTGAAAGACGCACTTTATGAACACTTCGATAATTCTGAGATCGATGACTCAAAAAATAAATGTACACGAATCATTGAAAATTCATATCGTGTTGATACAGATGTGGTTCCTGTTTGGGAGTATAGAAAATATAATATAGACGGAACATACAATACGGGGGTTGCATTCTATTCAGATAGCGGTGAGCTCGTTGTTAATTTCCCTGAGCAGCATACCGAAAACGGTCGTATAAAAAACTTAAATACTAACAGAAAATATAAACGGATTGTTAGAGTGTTAAAACGTATTAGAGACGAAATGAAAGATAATAATATTTACAATTCGGATGTAGTGACCTCCTTTTTAATAGAGAGTCTAGTGTGGAATATACCAGATCCTTTGTTTAATGGTTATAACAATCTTACTGATACATTACGCGATGTATTAATTGAAATTTATAATAATGTCAAAAATGATTCTTGTAAAAATTGGAACGAAGTTAGTAACATGCTGCCACTATTCAGTGATGAGAGAAAATGGGAAGTTGGTGATGTAAAATCTTTTGTTGAACAAGCGTGGTTGTATGCGGAATTCAAGTAAATATTCTATGGAAAAAGTTAATGGAAATATAAAATTGTATGCTCAAATTATAACCTTTCTTTTAATATGGATCGCAATTCTTTATGCTGCAGGCGTTTTTACTGCTTTTGATTTTTGGTCTGCTGCTAAAAAAATCCCCCTAGCAATTGCAGTTTATGCGATTATAGGAATAATTTTTACGAAGTATCTGTGGCGATTGAGCATATTGCAAGGCTGGCTAATTAAAATACCAGACTTGCAAGGTACCTGGCGAGGTGAATTAAAGAGTGAGTGGGTCAATGCTGACACGGAGCTAGGCACTAATCCAATACCTGTCATATTAGTAATCAGACAAACCTTTTCTGATATTAAATGTACATTAATGACGGCAGAATCAATAAGTTATAGCGTTACAGCTGATATAGACAAAGCATACGGAGGAGACGATCTTTATTTATCGTACAATTATACAAATCGTTCTAAAGCTACTATAAGAGACAGAAGTCCAATTCATGACGGTGCTGTTATGTTAAAAATAATTAAAAAACCCCATCTTTTGCTTGAAGGTGAGTATTGGACTAGTAGAAAAACTATAGGAGAAATATCTCTACGATTTGAGGCAAAGAAATTAGCTGAACAATTTTCATGACCACCACGCAAACAACCAACAGAAAAATAGTTTCTAGAATTCTCTTTAAAGAAGGAGGTGATAATTTCAGGAACATATTTACTGTAGAGGGCGATAAATTGACTGATTCAAGTATATACATCATTAAGATGAATCAAACTAATCGCGAATCTTGTCAAACTGAGGACGATGTTCGACGTATGTCCTTACAGAAAAGCTTACATACACAAAGTGATGTGAACGGTAAAATACAGACACATTTTAAAAGAAATGGTAAGAGATTTGGAGTTGATCGACAGTATCCACCAGGACACCGTCGTGCCCCATCTCAGTATTATGCTCCGTTACCCGGACAATTGAATCAGTATATTAATATAGCACCAGAGAATGATGACATCGTCATTAAGCACAAACCAGAATATTTTTCTGATATCAGTTATGTGTTTTTCTCAAACCTAAATGCTTTTCCGGGCGTTTTGCGACAGCTCGGTCTTTTTTACCTTCAAAAACACACAATACCAGTAAAATATTCTGCGCCAATATATGTTGCAACAGCCATAAAAATGAACAGGTTAATTGAAATACAAAGACAAAAAACTACACAAATCTCTTCTTAGCTTCCTTGCTCATTTTTTCTTTTTGTTCTCGTACCAACTTACTGGATATTTTTTCACGATGCCGGTCGTATGATTTACGAATTGGGTTGTATTTTTCTATAAGTTTCGGGTTTTCTTTTTTTAGAAAAATGTACTCATGATTACCACCATTCTCGTTCTCGATGTTTCGTGCAATTAATTTTCCATCACGTATATATTTTCGTGCTGTTTGTGGGTGTATACTAAAAGTGCTTTTTAGTTCCCACATTAAAAAATAACTACCCCTGTGCCAGCAGACAAAAGGAGGAATTACTCCATCCAATATTGCTTTCTTGCAAGTAAGACATGACTGACCATACCAATCATACCAACCATTTGTTTCATTAATACGATTATGACAAATGGAACACGTATAATCACCATCAACAGGAAAACCACCAGGTTCTCTTTTTAATCGCACTTTTAGTTTAGTTTCTCTTATTGATACGTCGAGAAGTAATTCATAAAAGCCAATCAACTGAGAAGCTGCTTTATGTGCTTCGCTGTCAGTAATCTCTTTCTTTTCTTTTTCCTTATAAATATCCTTAAACTCTTGAATCATTTCGTCTGTGATTTTCATGTTATTGTTGCTTAATTAATAAAAATAAGACATCTCAAAGTGCCTTTTTATAGTGTCTCATTTGTCTCGTTTTTATTCACCTCAAGTGACCCGTCCGCATCCGATTTAGCCACTATTGAGATCTCAGAGACCCTTACGGTGTCTTGAATGAGAAGGTTCTGAACCTGTTTGGGGAGCAAATTTTTGAGCCTTATAGCATAGGGCTCATTTTTGTACACAGGAGCGGGATTCGAACTTTTGGTATAATTAAATATATGGAAGCAATCATTCTTACATCAATTGTTCTTGCTGTTATTATTTTAGTAATATTATTACGTAACGCAAAAGAACAAATAATAATTTTAAAAATGGGTTCAAAGCCCATCGGTTTTCGAATGTTTGTTGGTGTAACTACATTTATCATCATCTTACTAGTCACTACTCAAAATTCAGAGCCATTGTTTGGAGAGCCAGATTTAGGAGACGTCTTACCTGCTGCGGCTCTCTATCTGCTTTCAATCTTAACTGGGCTTATACTTTTAGCAATATGGTTTTTATACACATTTGTGTGGGGGCGAATTATAATATATACAAAACATTTTCAATATAGAACCCGAATTGGATATTTACAGAAAATACAATTTACGAATATTGATTCTATTTTAGTAATACACAGCAATGATGTTTATATTTTTAAAATTAGTCTTATAAATTCAGAAAAAATACATAATTTAAATTTTAAAAAATCTGCAGATGCAATTCAATTTGAGTCGTGGCTTCTGTCACAATTTGGAGATAAATTACATTTTTAAATTAACTCTTCCCTACTCATAGCCTTGATAAAAAGAAGCTAATTATACATATTTTCCATATATTGAGAGTTAGATAGAATAGTTATAATATTCTCATGTTCCTGAAGTAGAATTTAAAAACCTCTCACGCGGCACCTCCACCGTTTCGCTACGGCGAGTCCTGTCGTCTATGCGACGGTAGTATGATAAAATAAGAGACATGAGCTATGTAACTTTAATTTTTGTCGCTGCTTTGGGGTTTGTGCTCGGGATATATTTTGCACGTCGCGAGGGTGGCGTAATAACAGAGCAAATGAGGAAGAAAACTAAAAATAAAGAGGAGATTTTGGGGTTCTTGCGCGAAAACGGGAAAATTCAGAACAACGATGTTGAAAGACTGGTCGGAGTGTCTAATGCTACGGCAGAGCGATATTTGAATGAGCTTGAAAAAGAAAGAAAGCTAATACAGCATGGCAAAATCGGGCAAAGTGTATTTTATACGTTAAAATGACAATTTTAGTGATTAACTCAACGGCCGTTGAGTTAATCACTAAAATTAAAAAATAATAAAGTGAAGGTTTTAAAGAATTTAATATGAAAGAATTAATTATTTTTGATCTTGATGGAACGCTTAATGAGAGCAAGGCGCCACTAGATAAAGAGATGTCCGCTCTTCTTTGCGAGTTGCTCGCGAAAACAAAAGTCGCTGTTATTTCTGGCGCTTCATTCGCGCAGTTCAAGAAACAATTTTTGAATAATTTGAGTTGCACGAATGATGAACTTTCGAAATTATTTCTTATGCCGACAAGCGGGAGCAGTTTGTATAAATACGAAAAAACAAACTGGACGCAAATATATACGGAAATGCTTTCTGAAGAAGACTCGGCAAAAATTCAAAAGGCTATTGAATCGGCGGTTGCCAGTGCAAATATTGAATTAACAGAGAATGTTTTTGGTGAACTTATTGAAAATAGAGGAAGCCAAATTACATATTCCGGGCTCGGACAGGAAGCCCCAATAGAATTGAAGAAAAAATGGGATCCGGATCATAGCAAGCGTGATAGAATTGTGAGCGCGCTTACACCTTTAATTCCAGAATTTGAAGCGCGTATTGGCGGCACAACATCAATTGATGTGACAAAAAAAGGAATTGATAAGGCGTACGGTGTTGAAAAGATAAAGGAGTATTTAAATATACAAAAGGAAGGTATGCTTTTTGTGGGCGATGCGATATTCCCGGGAGGAAACGACTACTCTGTAAAGAAGACTGGGATAGAGACACTCCAAGTCTCAGGGCCAGAGGAGGTTAAGGGAATTATTCGCAAACTACTGAAGATTATTTAAACGCCTCATAAATACAAGCTCTGAAATGGCGGTTGCGTTGTCTATTCTTTCATATATAATCTATTGTATATGAGCTCAACCTCGCACACACGCCCATGGGGGTCATTTATTGAATTCACAAAAAACAAATTATCTACGGTAAAAATTCTTGTTGTAAACTCTGGTGAGGAATTTAGTTTGCAATATCACGAAAACCGCGAAGAATTTTGGTATGTGCTTTCTGGAGAACCCACCGCCATTATAGGTGATGATAAGTTTGATGCGAAAGAAGGTGACGAATTTATAATAAAAAAAGGAGAGAAACATCGTATTATTGCAAAAGATACAGAGGTTAAGATTCTCGAAATATCTTTTGGGGAGTTTGATGAAAGTGATATAACAAGAATAGAAGATAAGTATGGACGTATTTAGATTATGATTAAATTAAAAAGAGCCAAAGAAAATCCAGTTCTTTCACCCAATGAAGACCTAGGGTGGGAATCAAAAGCTGTTTTTAATCCAGGTGCGATTTTGAAAGACGACAAAGTCTATCTTCTTTATCGTGCAATCGGAGAGTACGATACCTATATTTCACGCATAGGGTTGGCAATAAGTGATGACGGAGTGAATTTTGAAAGAAAAAACAAGAATCCGATTATAGAGCCACAGGAAGACTATGACAAGTGGGCTTGCGAAGATCCGCGAGTCACAAAAGTAGGCGATACTTTTTACATTACATACGTTGCGCTTTCAACAAGAATAAGAGAGGGAGGTAAACCGACTTATGACATAATACACAATCTAAATTCTCAAACTGCGCTTGTTACAACTAAAGATTTTGTTAAATTTGAGAGACACGGGATTATTACTCCGGAAAATTCTGACAATCGGGACGTGATGATTTTCCCCGAAAAGATTAATGGGAAGTTTGTAATTTTACACAGGCCTCATCGTTGGTGTAAAAATTGGTTTAAAGATCCGAAATCTAAAAAGATTAATGTTAATA
>CAYSEK010000038.1:0-7412 GCA_964430255.1 uncultured Candidatus Saccharibacteria bacterium | reverse complement strand
TATTTCATAACACTTGGTATTTTACCAAGTGTTGCACTTACTTGTTGAACCTAGATGTAGCATACTTGACTAATGGTTTTACTATGGTAATGTTGCTAGCAGTAGTACATTTTTAATTAAACTAATTTACACTGGAGGTGTAAAATGGAACAAACACTAAAAGCTCGTTTTTCGTTAGTATCTGTAATCATAAATATCATCCTGGCGTGTTTAGTGCTTGCATGTATTAGCTGGGTGTCACAAGAGTGGGCAGAAAACTCTACTCCATTACCGGAAACAAAAATTATAAAACCATGGACTCCGAATGGGTACGAAGCACTTACTTTAACGAACGGTAAAAATGTTAATTGGCAATCCTCGACACCACCAATCATTACTACTACTAGAAATTTGTTTTTACAAAAAAATATCAGTGGTGTGATAGTGCACTATCTTCAGTATTCTAATTCTACCGGAGTTGTGCTCATTTACTACGGAAAGACTGAGGATGGAAACCTTGTTTTATACAAGGAAATTCTAAGTTCTGCTGGTTTTACGCAAGGCTCCAACTACAACTGGCAGGTTAATGTAAATGTGCAGGAAGGTGTTGTCGAGTTTCTTGCCAAAGGACACGTAAGCTATCTTTTGCTTTTGAGTTCTATTGTTATGTTTTTCTTATCCTTGGTAACAATTTTAAGATTTACTTAAAATAATCGGTATTTCACAAAGCGGACACTCAAGTGTCCGCTTTTCTTTTATTTAATTTTGCTCAAGGGACACTTTCCATGGTCGTGTTTTGGTAATGCTGGGCAATATCTTCTGCCATATTCTATTGTCCGAATGGTAAAATCTTTCCATTCTTTTTTAGGCAATATTTCCATGAGGTCTTTTTCTATCTTATTTGGGTCTGTTTCATCAGTAAGACCAAGTAGTCGCGTAAGTCTTTTTACGTGCGTATCTACTGCAATCCCCTCTACAATGCCATAAGCTTCGCCTAGAACCACATTAGCGGTCTTCCTAGCTACTCCCGGAAGTGCAAGCATGCTTTCCATCTCTTTGGGGACTCTCCCTTTGTGTTCTTCCTTTAATATTTTTGCTGTGGCTAAAATATTTTTTGCTTTATTTCTATAAAAACCTGTTGAGTGGATGTCGTTTTCAAATTCTTCTAGATTGGCACTTACATAATCGTCTAGCTTTTTGTATTTCTTGAATAGTTTTTCTGTAACCTCGTTTACTTTTTTATCTGTACATTGCGCGGAAAGAATTACCGCAGCAAGAAGCTCCCAGTTGTTGGAATAATTCAGAGCAATTTGGGTTTTGGGAAAAAGCTTTTTTAATTCACAAACGATTTTTCTTGCTCGCTCTTTTTGAATCTTCAGTTGTATTGTGTTAGTTGACATTTTTATAATATTTATGTATTTTATCATACAGAAAGTTAATCACAACAAGCACACAACAATGGAGATATGCCATGTACCAAAGACAAACAGAACTTAGTCTTGAGCAATTGATAGGATTAATCTCATCTGCCCCTGAATACGACGATGGGATGGCTTCTTCTTTTGAGCTTCCGACTATTGGTTTGATTGCCAATGAAATTGGGACCATATTACTTATTACAACAGATGAAAAAGAGAGAATAAGTGCAGAAGATAAACTTGTTGAATTATTGGAACATTCTTCGGGCGATGCTCGGCAGTTTGCTTATTTTTTCTTTTTAAAGTACAGAACCCTAGCTCCAAACAACCTCTCTCAAAATTCACGAAAAGTGTTGCATAAATTTGAAGGAGAATCATGCAATATGGAAATAGTAAACAATGCGCGGGCAGCAATGTAGTATACAAAGCTTCTACTTTAAAGCCTCGGTAACTCGAGGCTTTTTTTTGTGCAAAAAAAAGTCACTCGGGATTTGAGTGACTTTAGTAAAACATTTCATCTAATGTTAGTAATTTGTGTGCAGACAAGATTGCTTCAACAAGACCAAGAAGATAAAAAGCTTTTTTCTCGCCCCCTTCTTTATGGAGTTCTTTTATTTGCAGTGTCATAAAGTATGCATGCATGAGGGTAAATGCTCCATTACCAAGGACGTTTTGTTCACTTCTAGGCATTTCTTGAGGAAAAATGCATTCATCTTTAAATATTTTTTCGTAATTCCGTGTTCGTGTTTCTATCTCTACGTGATCAGATTTTTTCATTGAATCCTCCTTTGCTCTAAATACTACAGGTTGTCTACTAGTTATAATTAAATTTTTTCTTATATTTGTCAAGCATGGTTTCCGTTTTGTGTTGTTTTGTGCAAAAAAAGAAACCGCCGGGCGTGAGCGATTTCAATAGAGCCTTTTGCCTGCCGGCAATAATTCATAAGAAGAAAGAATTATTTCAACCATACCAAGAAGATAGAAAGCATATTTAGTTTCTCCGTCTTTGTACAGCTCTTTCATCTGAAGTGTCATGAAATGAGCATGACTAAGTGCGGGACCTCTGCTACTTAGATAGTTTAATCCATCTCCATGTAGCTCTTCGGGCATAATATCTTCTTCTTTGAATATCTTTTCGTAATTTCTTGCTCGTACTTCTAGCTTTGGACGATCGAACCTTGTCATACCTTTCTCCTTTTTCAGTCTGAATATTAGACACTACGGATTCTCTACTTATTATAGTAGAATTTTTTCTTGTGCTTGTCAAGCGTTAAATCTCCCCCTGTAATAAGTCATCTTCAAACGCTTTAATTCCCGCTATATCTTTACTGTATTTACTTATGTCTGGTAGCTCCAAGGATATTATTTTTTTATACACTATGTCAATCAACTTTTTTACTCTCTCTACTTCTTCATTATTCATTTCGAGTGACAGGTCTGTTATTTTGTCGTTCTTTGGTTCTATGAATTCTAGCCGTCCAGTAGACACGCCTCCTTTGCTCATAAAATCCCGCGAATTTTCTACGAGTAATTTATAAAAAATAAGTTGGTTTTTGTATTTATGTAACTTTACTTTTTCGTACGCATCCTTTCCTCCCCACCCATCTGCGCTTTTGCCTGTTTTGATATCCACAACCTCAAGTAGATTGGAGCCGGAGCTTATAATCTTGTCTATTTTCCCTGTTATGTGGGCATCACCAATCATCACTCCTTGATGCTTAAAATCCACTTCTATTTTGTGCGTAGGGTCAAAGCTGTCTATACGCTCTTTGTAGTATATGACTAGCGCATCCTTTCCTCTTTTTAAGAAAAGTGTGTAATCTATTGCGGATAAACGCTTCATGTCTAGCTCTCTCTCAAACCACCCAAGAACAGTTTTTTCTGATGGCACGACTCCATCTTTTCGCAATTGGGTATATATGAGTTCAACTACTTTGTGCATCGCCGTTCCGTATGCACCTGATGGAGTCATTGATTGAGGAAAACGAAGCAGATTTTGTTCAAGAAATGTCTGAGGACCACCGTCTGCGACATTTAGAAAATTATTAAAATGAGTCACAGGCATTTGATAATCCTTAAGCAGTGTTTCCAGGAGCGCTCGCTCATCTCCTACGAATGGTTTACGATGGTACGCATCCCAACTTCTTTCAAGGACGCTCACTGTATTTTGTATAGTTTTTTCTTTCTCCTCGCTTTTTTCTCCAGTGAGAATGCCTGCAACAAAGTCATCCACACCTACTTCTTCTTCGTAGGGGTTTAGAAAACGAAGCTTAGGTGACTCTTTTCCACTGCCTTTTACTGTATATGAAGTGAGATAGAGATTGCTCTTTGCTCGTGTCATCGCAACGTAAAAAAGTTTAAGTTGATCATCGGCGGTGTCTCCTGCAGGAGCTATCTTGAGATTTTCAGGGAAAGAAAGCTTTCCCCCTCGGGCGGATGCCGCCCAGATGTCATCTTGGCAAGAAAGAACAAACACTGTATCAAACTCAAGTCCCTTTGCTTTATGTGATGTCATGAGATTTACAGCGCGTCTTGCTCCTGTGAATGGACTCGTGTCTGTTATCTGCTTCTTGTTTTTCTTGTGTAATTCTACAAATTCTACTAGGTCGTCCAGTTTAAGCTGTTCACCATTTTTATATTTTCTTAACGCATGCACAAACACCCTTAGGCTTGAAAGGAATGTAAGATAAAAAGTGGTGTTTTTTTGAAATTCTTCTATTCCAAAATAGTGCTCTCTAAAAGGACTGACAAATTTATTTCCTCCTTTTGATTCTTCGGTTTCAATCTCACTATCATCATCTTCTTCAGAGTCTGCTACTAATGACACATGTGAACCAATTATTTTATCCAAAACTGACTCCAGCGTTTCTGTCTGCGACGCTCCTGTAAGTTCATCAAAAAAGTTAGCAATTTGTTGAAGTTTTTGATCTTCAGATTCTCTCATTATTCCAAGCCACTCTCTCTCCCCTCTGTTTCTTTGTCCTGCTTCTACAGAGAGCTTCCAGATAGTTTCTCTTTCAAGTCCCCAAAACGGATAAGAAAGTATTTCTGGTAGTAATTCATCTGCTTCGCTCTTGTCTTTGCGCGCAAGAGTAGTTATGAATTGTGATATTGTGATTAGTTGATGTATGTGTGGCTCATCAAAAATATTTTGCTGTCTTTCGTAGTGGATTGGAATATTATGCGCGCTAAGATACGCCGTTACGTTCATTAACTCTTTGTGCTTTCGACTAATAACAGCGATGTCTTCCGGATTTTTCCCATTTTCAATTAGACGCTTTATTTCATCCGCAACAAAACATAGTTCGTGCGCATCGGTTTCAAATATCTTGTGTGCAATATCTCCATCTGTAATGTTTGGATTTGATGCTACGAGTTCCTTTTCTAACTCTGGAATTATGTTTTCCAAACGCTCGTCCCCTTTTTGTATGATATGTCGTGCAACGTCCAGTATTTTTTGTGTTGAACGATAGTTCTCCGTCATTGTTATAATATCCGGATTATCATAAGTGTCTTTAAAATTTAAAATATTAGATATCTCAGCACCTTGAAACTTGTATATTGCCTGATCGTCATCCCCAACAGCCATTACGTTTGGTCTCCCTTCGTTTACAGGCGCGCTGGATATAAGTTGCAGTAATCTAATCTGAGCATCGTTGGTGTCTTGAAATTCATCAACCAAAATATACTGAAATTGCTCCTGTATGTCGTAGCGCAGGGTATCGTTTCCTTCCACTGCCTGTATTGTTTCCAGAAGCATGTCATCAAAATCATAAAAACTTTGCCTGTGCATTTCGTTGCGATATTTTTCATAAATATCAGCAAGGGCGTTCATTTTTGTTATGTAAATAGAGTCTTTGTGCACCCTATTTCCATCGGCATCTTTTTTTGTGTATTTTGTTTTCCACCCTGAAAGAGGTGTAGCCTTACCCTCATCCTCTGCCTCCAGAAGAGCGCGTGAGAGAGTTCCTGACATTGCTTCAAGCCAAGATCTTAAATATGCGAGCGGGAAAGGTTTTGATTCGTATTTTTTGAATTCTGAAAGGATACGCGTCACTTCTTCAAAAATACTTTTTGACATACGTTGGTCAAACACTTCTGCCAAAAGTGGATTTGCGTATTCTTGCTCTTCAATATTGTGCTTTAAAATGGAGCGGAATTCATCGGGGGTAAGTCCTGCCTTTTTAAGATTACTTATCGCGCTCAATATTGCGCTTGCGTACACAAAACCTTGCTCAGGATGCTCACTTCGTAACGGATTATCATGATCTGATTCTTTTAGTATGTTCTCTATAATACTCAATTGTGTTAGCTCATCCGCGGAAACAAAACTTGCTCCATTGTAGAAAAACTCGGGATTTCTGTTGATTACCTCAACTCCAAAACTATGAAAAGTATGTATTGCCACCCTGTATGCATCGCGTCCAATAAGCCCTGCCAAACGTTTACGCATATTTATAGCTGCGGAGTCTGTGAAGGTTAAACATAGGATATTTGAAGGGGCTACATCTGTCTGTTTTAGGATATTTCCCACACGAAGGGATAATATCTCCGTTTTCCCTGATCCTGGTCCTGCAACCACCAAAACAGGACCCTCAACAGCATCCACGGCCTTCTTCTGTGAAGCATTTAGCTTTTTATATCGTTCTTCGTACCCCTTTTCTGAGTCATTTTTCATAATGCCAGTATAACATATCAATTTAAGGGTTAAAGATAATTTTTTTGTCGATCAGGACATTCTCGACATCTTCTGTGTGCTGTGGATAACTCTTGACTTATAGTTAGTGGTCGCTATACTATACATATCACTACGAAAAAGACCCTTGTGCGGTTCCGTCCGCATCGGGGGCTTTTTCATTTTAGGGCTTAGAGATAAGTTCTTTTACATCATTTAAATAAGTAATTTTTGAACCGGTACGTTTTAACAAGATGGAACATTTTTTCGGATTTGGAGCAATTATCTCTTTCAATTTCCCTTTTTCATTTAAAAAATCAACAAGACATCGAAAATCTCCATCACTTGTAATTAAAACAGCCTTATTAAATTCGTTATTATATACATCAGAAACCGTTTTTAGTACTAATTCTGCATCACAATTTCCTTTTACGTTTCCATTACCATCAGACACTGTCTCTTTAAATACTAAAATATATCCTGCTTCTTGCAAGAATTCATATAGTTTCGTATAGCGAGGAACAAGTCCAAGAAACAAATACGCTCTTTCAACCTTGTATCTTTCTTTAAGTAAAACACGAAACTTTCTGTAATCAAGATTCCATTTATATTCCGCAACTCCTTTGTGAAGATTAGCTCCATCTATAAATGCGAAATTATTTCCTTTTTCTTTCATAATGCCAGTATAGCATATCAACTTAGGGTTAAAAAAATAGGCGACTCAACTAGTTGAGTCGCCTATAAGACGTAAGATAAACTTAATATACGTAATAATCCCCTACATAAATTTTTTCCAGAAAATCATACTCATCAAAATATACACGTACAGAAATATCTCCACTCTTGTGCGTTGCCCATCCTTGATCTCTGTATTCAAACTCAGGATGCAGTCCGTAGAAGTCACTAACGTGGTCATCTATCATTGCTCCTTTGTGTGTGAGCCCTTCCCACCCACCACTAAGCACAAAACCATAAAAGCTATTGTACGCCCAGATAAACACAACTTCTTCATTTGGTGAAGCAATTTGAAGTGTGTTCCCATACCCTCCATTGAATCCATCGCGTACATGCCATCCACATTCAGAAATAATTCGCCGAGCCGTAGAGTCCCTACCGGCATTATTCAGCTCAAAAGTTCCATAAGAATACCATGTGACATCATCGCTTATAGACGGGCAAAAGGATGCAACTTCTACTTCTTCAGTAGTCTTGTCGTCGTCATCGTGATCACAACCTGCAATGCTTATGACTATTATCGCAAAGAGCATTAACGTAGTCATTTTCATGACATTCCCTCCTTCTCGTTAAGAGAAAATTCTCTATAATCACATTACCATGAC
>CAYSEK010000037.1:0-7612 GCA_964430255.1 uncultured Candidatus Saccharibacteria bacterium | reverse complement strand
TGGCAAAACACAAAGGCGAGGATGAAGCGGTTACATGGGAGCGTATCAAGAAAGGGCAATTCACGGGTGAGATGATGCACCTGCGGGATATTGAGGACACCTTTGGGAAAGGAGGCTTACGTGTACTCGGCGCACTTGGTTCTGGGACAAAAAATCTGCCGGAAAGAGAGATCAATGAAAAAATATTGCAATATTTTACCACGGAAGACAAGGTGGAAAGAGACAACGTAGCACATGAAGTCTTGAACGAAAGGGAAAGATTCCGATATATCCAAAGAAGAAAATGAATGAGCACACCTCATGAACGAGGTCGAACCTCGTTCATCTACTGTAAAATTTTCAGGATTTACCATTAGTAAGTATTATACCAAAGATAAATGCTTAACATAGCCAGCAATCTTTGAGATACTTGATATTATGAATATTATACATAGTCAGACACGGAGAAACAAATGAAAACAAGGAAACAAAACTGATAGGAAGAAGCCCTGGAGAACTTTCTGATAATGGAAAGCAACAATCAGAAAAAACTGGTATTGCCTTAATTAATGAAAAAATAGACTTAATATACACATCACCGCTAGCTAGATGCTTAGACACAGCAGAAATAATAAATAAATCTTTAAATAAAGAAATAGTGAAGGAAGATTTATTACTAGAAAGAGAATTCGGCAAACTAACAAATACAACTTTAGACAAAATAAATTTTGACGCATTAGACGCTTCGTCTGAAGAAAATATTAAATTAGGAATAGAACCACTGTCGTCAGTAAAAGACCGTGAAGAATCTTTTATTAGACAAATAAAAGAAAAGCACTCCAATGATAGAGTCCTCGTTGTTTGCCACAATAATCCAATAAGAATAATACTAGCAATATTGCTTAACACTACATATTATGAAATTTTAAATAAGTACAAAATTCATAATTGCGGTATAACCATATTCAACATTGAGCAAGACAGTGAACCTGTTCTAATTAAGATAGACAATATAAAACACCTTTAATATAAAGAAAAACACGAGGAGCACGACACCTAGTGTTTTTTTGCAAACCTTGATATTTTTTATTTTATGAGTAAAGATTGCTATGCGTATCTATGTCTGTAAACAATACCACACCCTCCTCCACTTGTTCATAATACACACGCAAGTCGCCAGTAATACTGAAGCTTCTGTAGTTGGACAAGTCACCATGCAATGCGTGGTCATTTAACTGCGGATGAGAGGGTTCGCGCAGGAACAAGTTCCTTCTTTCTTTAAACTTGTTTTGTTCGCCTTTTAGGAGTTTCTTGTATTTCTTTTTAAAATTTTTATGCAAAATAATTATCATACCGCACTATTTATCAAGATACGCATCCATCTCTTTAACGCTATGAAATGGTCCGGCAATATTCTTCCTTTTTTTGTAATCCTTGCTTGCTTGAAGCAACGTCTTTTCCACCTCTGGGCGCACCTGAGGGTATGCAGAAAAAGTAACTCGCCTATTTTGTATAAATTCTTTTAAGTATGCATTCACCACAGTACTCAAAGGTAACCCAATATTGCGCGCAACTTCCTGCGCCTGCTTTTTGACTTCTACATCTGTTTTTATATTTAATACTGTTTTCATAACTAAAGTATACACAACGGTTATATGCTGTCAAATTGTATAATTTCAAGGTTCAACCTTGAAATTATACATATAATAAACACACCAAAACGCGGCGTTTTGGTGTGTTTATTTAAATGATCAAGACTGGATCCTGAACACTTCTAGAGTTAGTCTAATTGTGTCAAAATCTCTGGGGCGCCGTCTGTGATTAGAATAGTATGTTCAAAGTGAGCACTACGCTTGCCGTCTAAAGTACTGAAGGTAAAATTATCTTTTATTGATAGTAATACATCAAGAGACCCTTCGTTGAGCATTGGCTCAAGTGCAAGCACCATTCCAGGTTTTAACTTTACCCCAGTTCCAGCTTTGCCAAAATTTGGGATATATGGATCTTCATGTACATTGTGTCCTACTCCGTGCCCGCCAAGTTCTTCAACAATCTCAAAACCTGTTCCGTCTACTACCTTTTCTATTGCAGCACCTATGTCGCCAATATGTCCACCTCCACGCGCGGCCTCTATGCCTGCGTAGAGTGCACGCCTTGTTACGGAAACTAATTCCTTTGATGAATCATCAATATTACCTACAGGTACCGTCATTGCAGTATCAACAAAAAGTCCTTTGTGACTAAGACCCAGATCAATCCCTACGATATCACCCTCTTTGAGAACTCTATCGCCTGGAATTCCGTGCACAATCTCATCATTGACAGACACACACAAAGCAGCAGGATAAGCAGACGGAGAGCCTTCTGGCTGATGTCCTAAAAAAGCTGGTTCGTCACCCCCTTCTCGTATTAAACTTTCGGCAAGTTCATTGAGTGATGCAGTTGTAACTCCTGCAGATACTTTTTTACTTACTTCGTTCAACACAAAAGCGAGACGCTTGCCCCCCACTCGTAATATTTCAATTTCTTCTTTGGTGTATATCATATACTATTTATCAAAAACTTTTTTCATAACCTCTCCGTGGACTTCTTCAATCGTCTGCTCTCCATTTATGAAAATAAAATCGTAATCTGGATTTTCTCTATAAAAACTAACTGCTGGTAGCACATCATCCTCAAACCAATCTAGTCTCTTTCTAATATCTTCTATTTCTAAATCGTCAGCCCGCCCGCGCGCAAGCAACCGCTCTTCTGACCATTCTCGTGATACATCTATATAAACAATAGTAGGTTTTTCCCGTTTATAAAACCTCATCGCAGTATCAAGGATGCGTGCTTCATTCAAAGACCGTGGAGTACCATCTACAATAAGATGCTCTTCATTCTTTACGTTCTTTAGAAAAGCATTAGCCCATATCCACACCGCCAAGAAATCCGGTTGCCTACCACCTTCTTCCATTATTTCATTTGCCATCTTATTAGCAAGTCCTTTTTCTTTTACAAAATTTCTAAAATGCTGACCTGTTTGAAGATAAAAGATATTTTCTTCTGGTGTTACTTCCTTTAAATAATCTGTTAGTAATTTCACTTGCGTTCCTTTACCACATCCTGAGCGTCCTATAAATATAAATGTTTTTAATTCCATAACATTGATTATATCACACTAGAGAGTAAAAATTAAAAGTCCAATTTTGAGTGTAATTCGAGGAAGCAAGGAGGAAATCTTTGAGTCGTACGACAAGTACGGCGAAAAGATTTCCTCTGAAGCTGACAAAGAAGTACGCCAAAATTAGACTTCTAGTACTCGCGCATTGAGACCTGAGCATCAACCTTCTTAATAAGGTCAAGAACCACTGACACAACAATGAGAAGTGCGGTTCCACCAATTGCAAATGCACCAACTTGAGTAAGCGATTGCATTATTAGAGGCAATACAGCAATGGCACCAAGGAACGATGCTCCAACAAACGTGATTCTTGTTAATATCTTTGCGATATGATCAGAAGTTGATTTACCCGGACGTACACCTGGAATAAATGCTCCGCTTTGCTGTAGGTTTTTAGCAATTGCTTCTGGGTCAAAAGTAACCGCAGTGTAGAAATATGTAAACAAGAACACAAGGACGAAGTAAAAGATTGAACTAAACCATGGATTAGTAATAAAACTTTCTATGGCACCTGATATAGTAGCAACGATATTATTATCTACCTGAGAAAGAAAATTAACAAGAACTTGAGGAAATATCAAAATAGACAAAGCAAAGATAATTGGGATAACACCTGCCTGATTAACACGTAGGGGAAGATAAGTTGATATCCCTCCATAAACCTTCATCCCTCGCACCCTTTTGGCGTAAGTAATCGGAATTGGACGTTCCGCTTCCGTTATAATGATAACCCCTGCAATGATCGCAATCGCTGCAGCTACAAACCCAATATACATAGGTATCTGAGACACATCAAAAGTTACCATAAGTTGGGCAAGTGTAGTAGGAAGGCCTGCAACAATTCCTGCAAAAATTATCAATGAAACACCATTGCCAATACCAAACTCTGAGATAAGTTCGCCAATCCACATAAGGAGAACTGAGCCTGCGACAATTATCAATACATTTATTAATAGATCTATACCAAACAAGTTCGGGATAGCGCCTTGTTTCTGTAAAAATATCAAAAGTCCATAACCCTGAACGAACGCTAGAGGCACAGTTAACAGTCGTGAATACTGAGAGAATTTTTTCTTACCCAACTCACCTTCTTCGTGATACATAGCTTTCAACTTCTCAGACATCATGGTGAGAAGTTGCATTATAATGGACGCGGTAATATATGGACCAACTCCAAGCATCACAAGAGAAACAGCAGAAAGTCCTCCTCCTGTTAAAAGATTAAGGAACCCTAGCGTCTGACTACCTGCCAACAGTTCATCTATACGAAAACCTACAGCTGCAGGTATTGGAATATTTGCCAAAAGCCTAAATACAGCAAGAGAAAACAAGACAAATAATATCTTGTTTCTAAGTGAAGAATCTTTGATTATTAACTTTAGTTTTTGTATTAAATTGTTCATGGCACTAAATCTAAACTTTTACACCACCACCTGCTTTTTCTATTTTCTCTTTAGCACTTTTAGAAACCACACATCCTTCAATAGTTACTTTTTTGGTAATTTCTCCCATACCAAGTATCTTAATACGAGGAATTCTTCCTTTCACTTTTTTTAGTACACCTTTTTCAATAAGTAGAATAGGTGTTACAACTTCTCCACCAGAAAATACTTTTTCAAGTATAGATACATTAACAGGTGAATCTTTAACAACGCTTGAGTTTACCGTTCGCGCCCTGTTTTTACCATACCCTCTTTTCTTGGGTAGTTTCTTGATTATATCACGCATTTCCGGACGCAGTTTACTACCAGCCCTAGCTTTCTGTCCTTTTGTTCCTCTTCCTGAGGTTTTACCACGCTTTCCACCACGACCAACTTGCCGTGATCTCTTGTTAGGTGTATTTCTTTTTAATTGATGTATTTGCATGATATTTTTTTACAGTTTTCCAAGCTCTTCTAATGCCTTAACAGCTGCTCTGGCATTATTTAATTTATTTTTACTTCTTGACAGTATCTTTGAACTTACATCTGTTACTCCGGCAAGATCAAGTACGTTCCTAACTGAACTTCCAGAAACAAGTCCTTTGCCTGGAGATGGTTTGATTATAACCTTTGTGCTGGCAAACTTAGCGCTTACTTCATGCGGGATGGACATTTTTTTATTCAACTTTATCTTTACCATATTTTTCTTAGCACTTCTTGCTGCTTTTTCAATGGCTGAAGATGTATCCGATGATTTACCAACACCAACACCAACTCTACCTTTTCTATCCCCCGCAACAAGCGAAACGCTGAAAGAAAACCTTCTACCTCCGGAAACAACACGTACAACCCTTCTTATGTCTACAACTTTCTGTTCAAATTCCGGCTTTACGCGCTCTCCTTTACCTCTTCTCGTTGGTCTTCTTCCTCTTCTGTTGTTACGCATATTATTACGCATAGGAGGTCTTGAATCAGTCTTTGCTTTTGTATTTTTACCAGCAGAAGAAGCTACGTTACTATCTGCAACGACTTCCTTTTTAACCTCTGGATTGTTGTTTTTCTCTTCACTCATAATTATTTATTATTTAAAACGTAAGTCCTTCACCACGCGCACCTTCAGCAAGTGCTTTTACTCTGCCTGCAAAAATAAAACCTCCTCTATCAAATACAACTTTACTTATTTTTTTGTCTTTTGCCACTTTTGCTAAAGACACACCAACCTCTTTCGCTTTTTCTGTTTTGTTCTTCCCTTTCAGTTCTTTGTCTGAGGCTGATGCAAGAGTGACGCCTTTGCTGTCATCTACAAGCTGTGCGTAAATATATTTATTTGACCGAAAAACAGAAAGGCGTGGCAATGAGGCTGTGCCAATCACTCTTCTACGAATTTTTTTATGTCTTCGTATTCTATGTGCAGTTTTTGGATTATTTATCTTTTTCATATCAATTTCAAAAATTTACATTACACGGATTTCTTTCCTTGCTTCCTTCTAATTATTTCTCCTTCATATTTGATCCCTTTACCTTTGTACGGTTCTGGTTTCTTTAACGCACGTATGTTTGAAGTAAATTGACCTACTAACTCTTTGTTTACACCTGACACCGTGATTGTATTTTTCTCAACCACAACATTAAGCTCTTTTGGTATTTTTACATTTATTTTATGAGAAAAACCAAGACTTAAAATAAGCTCTTCCCCCGACATTTCAACCTTGAAACCAACACCTTCAATTAAGAGTTTCTTTTCGAATAGTTTATTTACTCCATCCACCATGTTTTTTACATGAGAAGCATATGTCCCCCATAGTGCATTTGCAAAGTTTGAATCATTCAAAGGTTTAAGTGTTATGTCCTTGTCTCCAATGATGATGTCTATTTCATTTCCAAACTCTCGTGAAAGTTCTCCCAGTGGACCTTTCACAATAATAACACCGTCGTTTTTTACGACTTCAGTCTTATCCGGTATGACAATTAGTTGTTTTCCTATTCTGCTCATAATAATTACCAAATTTTAAATAATGCTTCCCCTCCAACATTTTCTTTTCTTGCCTCATCTCCTGTCAAAATACCTTTTGGCGTAGAAAGCATTAAAACACCATATCCATTTCTAATAGACCTTATGTCACGATATCCGTAATAAACTCTGCAAGATAGCTTAGAAATTCTTTTAACTTCTTTTACTTTCGGTGTACCTTCTTTATCATACGCAATTCCTATTTCAATAACCTTTTTTGTCTTTTTTCCCTTATTAGAAACAGACTTAACATAACCATTCTTAAGAAGAGCCTCGGCGATGGATGCTTTTAATTTTGAATGTGGAATTAAGGTAGACTCCTTATCAGCAGTCCCCGCATTCTTTATTCGTATTAACATGTCTGCAATTTTATCGTTCATTTTTGTTTATCTATAACCTAATACTAAGCAGCTAGTCAAAATTACCAAGATGATTTTTTAACCCCTGGAATCTTACCCTCATTGGCAAGCTCCCTAAAACAGATCCTACATAGATCAAAATCTCTCATGTAGCCGTGAACCCTACCACACCTAAAACAACGTCTCACTATCTGTGAGCTAAATTTTGGTTTTTTTAGTGCTCTTGCTATAACTGATTTTTTTGCCATGATTATCCAAAGATACAACTTATAGCTGTACCAACAAGCATCTATTTAAATTTGATGCTATTTTTATATACCTTATTCAATATCACGCCATTTTTCTTCTAAATCCTAAGATAGGACCCAAAAGGAGAACGACGGATCAAATGAGATAGAAACAACGCCCAAAAGAGCGTAGACACATACTAACAAATACACAAAAAAAGTCAAATTTCAAGATACAGTTATCTAAGGTAGACTATTGAGACGACAAACAAAACAAGAGCCAGCTCTTGTTTTGTTTGTAATGATTATGTTTTTATGCCACACCACACATTTTAGAAAACAAAGAGATCTGAACCTATTCACCTCAAATAAAAAATTTAATTAACTAACCCAAGAACAGTACCACCTGTTATTGATGCACTAAATCCATTTTCTCTGACTGCATTACC
>CAYSEK010000036.1:0-7665 GCA_964430255.1 uncultured Candidatus Saccharibacteria bacterium | reverse complement strand
TAGTACAATTAGCCATTGTTCACGCTCAGTTTGAAATTATTCATCCTTTTAGTGACGGGAATGGTCGAATGGGAAGAATCATCCTTCCACTTTTTTTGAACTTTAAAAAAGTACTATCAACCCCAATGTTGTATTTGAGTGAATACTTTGAAGCAAACCGCCAAGAATATTATCATAAGTTACAAAATATATCTGATAATAACGAGTGGGAAGAATGGATAAAATATTTTTTAAAGGCGGTTATTGAACAATCAAGAAAGAACAGCGAGAAAGCAAAAAATATTCAATTATTGTATGAACAAAAGAAAATTAAAGTTAGAGACTTAACAAACTCAAAGTATTCAATAAATGCACTTGATTGTATTTTCCATATGCCAATATTTAATACATTACAATTTAAAAAGATTTCGAAAATACCACAAGCTAGCACTGGAAGGATATTAAATGATTTGGTTACTGGGAAAGTACTTAAAGTACTACAACAAGGTTCTGGAACAAGACCAACTCTTTATATCTTTCCAAAACTTTTAGGAATTGTGGATAACTAAAAGTAGCTAATTTGATAAGCTAAAAATTTAGCTTATCAAATTAGCTACTTTTTGATAAGCTAAAAATTTAGCTTATCAAAAAGTTTTATAAATACACACAAAGACCCCCACCAACCTAGCCTCCCCCACCCTCCTCTGCTACAATAATCAAATGATAAGCCTCAATACCCCACTTGAAAAAATATTCCGCATAGATGCACCAGAGAAAAAAGGATTAAAGAAATTAGGTATAAACACTGCCAAAGATCTGCTTTTCCACTTCCCTTCACGCTATGATGACATTGCTGAGATAAAGAATATCGCAAATTTAAAAGAAGGAGACGATGCAATAGTGTACGGGAAAATACTCTCCATAAAGACAGGCAAAGCATACAAAAAAAACATACCACTTACTGAGGCAACAATCGAAGACCAAACAGGAACAATAAAAGCAGTGTGGTTCCACCAAGCATATATTGCAAAAATGTTACCTACCGGGAGTTTTGCAAAACTGAAAGGGAAAGTTACAAAAAGTGGCTCTTCCGTATATCTTGCAAATCCCGAATTTGAAAAAACAAAAGAGCTACCAATAGACGGAAGTGATTCTCTATTCCAAAAAAACATTGAGAAACCTTTCTTTTATCCAATCTACCCAGAAAGTAAAGGGGTGAGTTCTCGCTGGCTCTATTATCATATCCAAGAAATACTAAAAAAAGGTGATCTAAATTCTTTAATAGACCCAATCCCCAGTGAAATTCTTAAAAAATACAATCTACCGACACTTAAAACAGCAATAGTGTGGATACACTCCCCCAAGAAAGAATTCGACGCACAGGCAGCACGTAAGCGATTTGCGTTTGAAGAGATATTTTTCATTCAACTAGTACGACAAAAAGCACGATTGGAATATGAAAAAAATCCATCTTTTAAGATAACCACTCCGACAGAAAAGATATCTGAATTTATTGAGCGCTTCCCTTTCAAGCTTACCAACCCACAACAAAAAGCAATAGATCAAATAACATCAGACCTTGCAAAAGATAAACCTATGTCACGACTCCTTGAAGGAGATGTGGGTTCTGGTAAAACTGCGGTAGCTGCAACCACAAGCTACGCTACTATCTCAACTCGTCCAGAAGGACAAGATTTCGGCACTCTTCAAGTCGCGTACATGGCTCCAACTGAGATACTAGCAAAACAACATTTTGGATCCTTTATAGAATATTTTAAACATCTACCTGTTAACATTGGAGTCATAACAGGTTCAGGGTGTAAAAAATTCCCGTCAAAAGTAGACCCTGAAGGATCTACAAAAATATCGCGAGCACAACTACTCAAGTGGGTAGAAAGTGGTGAAATATCAATACTCATAGGCACACACGCTCTTATACAAAAAACGGTTAAATTTAAAGATCTGGCATATGTGATCATAGACGAACAACATCGTTTTGGAACCGCCCAACGAATGAAACTGGTACGCAAAGACGGCAAAGCACCACACCTGCTCTCAATGACAGCAACCCCAATACCACGAACACTGGCTCTTACGATATATGGAGACCTTGATCTTACATTAATTGACCAAATGCCCAGTGGTAGAAAAAAAATAATTACAGAAATAGTATTATCGGCACAAAGAGATGATTTGTATAAAAAAGTGCGCAAAGAACTATCAGACGGTAGGCAGATGTATGTTATTTGCGCGCGAATTGACGAACCAGACCCAAACAAAGCACTTGCGCTAAACGTAAGATCGGTAAAGGCTGAAGCAAAACGACTCAAAAAAGATATATTCCAAGAATATGAAATTGACATCCTGCACAGCAAAATGACACCAAAAGAGAAAGAAGAAACAATGCAAGAGTTTGCAGAGGGGGAAATAAACATATTAGTCGCCACTTCTGTCGTAGAAGTGGGAGTAAATGTTCCCAACGCCACAGTCATCATAATAGAAGGAGCGGAAAGATTCGGACTTGCTCAACTTCATCAGTTGCGTGGAAGAGTACAGCGCAGTAATCATCAAGCATACTGCTACTGCTTTGCTGATACAAAAAACAAGAAATCAATTGAGCGATTAAAAGCTCTCAAGACTGCAAAAAATGGGTTTGAATTATCGGAACTTGACCTGTCTTTGCGTGGCGCTGGAGAACTTTCTGGTAAAAAACAATGGGGTATCTCAGACCTAGGAATGGAAGCAATCAAAAATATTAAAATGGTAGAAGCCGCACGAACAGAAGCACAAAACCTACTTAGAGAAGACCCTGAATTAGAAAACAACCTAACTGTAAAAGAAAGGTTATCTATGCAAAAAACAGAGATTCACTTTGAATAATTCAAATACTCTCAAGTAAGCACGCTACAAACACTAAGGGGCAGGCGGAGAAAAATTAACCACACCATCGCCATTTATATCAAATACTGGTGCTTCTGTGTTAAATTTATTTAAATCATCTGGAGAGACGGCACAACTGGTAGAATTAGCTTCGCTTGTACAGCTTCCATCGAGATCAGCCATGGCACAATCCATAATAGGCATTTTATTAATACAATATTCAATAATTTGCCTGTCTGTAAATCCACTGCTATCAAACATCAAAGCCTCAACTCCACCTACCGTAAAATCAATCGGCATAAATCCACCATCCTTAAACACAGACTCATTTAAAAAGATAATAAATTCTGAATCTTTATCATTCACAACACCATCGCCGTTAAAATCAGCAACAGGGTCATCACCATTAAAATCAGCAAATCCATCTTTGTTTGTGTCATATTGAATTATAGTAGAATAAATAATTCTATTTAAAGGTTCATATCTAAAAAAATCACAATGCCTTATTATAGAAAAATCATCAGAACACGCGTAAAATAACTTATTATACAATGTGCGAAGGTTGATTTTTCTAGATTCTCCGGATGGAATAGATTGCCTTAAAACATTTTTTAATTTATTAAATTCATTAAGGCTTAACACTTTACTAATGTTACTGTCCGTCACACACGAAATTGGAAATAACCGTACCTCGGGAGGAGGAACACACCCTGAAATGGAATAATCAGAATCACAAGGTGGATTAGGAGAAAGAACCGGACCTGAATTTTCTTTCAAAAAACAATAAGTAATAGGAGAGCTAACGGTGAGGTCAATAATTTCATCGCCATTTACATTGTACTTAAATGAATTCGCGAGAAAAAGTAGATCGGAGATTCCGATAACTCCATCAGAATCAAGATCTGCAGAAGCACAAACCCCTGAAATATCTGCTGAAAAACAGCCCTTAATCAGATTATAATCATTTGTAGTATCAGGAGGTGGGGGTGGAGGTAGTGTGTAAATTGATGGGGGTGTATAAAATACTGGCGGTGGAATTGGTGTGGGTGTAAGTGTTGGGGGTGGTGTTGGCGCTGGAGTTGGTGTCGATATTGGAGTTGGTATTGGGATTAACGTCGGTGTCGGTATTGGGGTTGGTATTGAGGTTGGTGTAAGAGTTGGAGTAGAAACTGAAGTTGGTGCTGAAAAAATAAGCGTGGGGGTTATGCTTAATGTATTCTTAATAAGATCTGGATTTATTATATACACAATCAACCATGACGAGACAGCAAGGAGAAGTCCCAGTATCGCACTTGTAATTCTTTTTTTTGCTTCACTACGCGCTGAGGGACTTGCCGCACCGGCAATATACTGCACACCTCCAACGACTATCATGAGCACTGCAAAAACCCCCGCGAGTCCAATCCCTAAATTAAAAATCGCCGACAAATATTCAGTTAAATTTGTACCAGTATCTGTAACTCCAGGCAATGCTTCAAGTGGTACATAACCCTGTGCCCAAACAATATCTGCAACAAAAAACCACAACAGAAAAGAAACTGCCAAAATTTTTTTATACGTTCTAGGGTATATATTAAGCATCATTACTTTACAGTAATAATATCATTACACAGAAAACTAATAAAGTGTGTTTATTAACAGTTAAACTTTATATGGAAAGTTATTTAAATTAAAAATATCAGTGCGCGCACCAGGACTCGAACCTGGGACCGCCGAGATATAAGCTCGGTGCTCTAACCAACTGAGCTATGCGCGCACTCATATTTCTAATGAAACCCACTATCATATCTTACTTATTTTTGAAAGATTTACAAATATATTTTTCAAAAAATAACACCCTGAGTGACAACAAAAGCCAATACAGTGCTTCTATATTGGCTTTTTCTTTTATTCTAATACTTCGCTTACTACTCGTTCTCAATCTTTTTAGGCTCAATACCATGTAAAACAAGAAGTTGCTCAAACTCTGGTCTTTCCAATGTCTCAACTTCCGTCAACTTATCCGCAATCGCGTCCAATGCTTTTCTGTGTTCTATCATAACTTGCTTCGCACGGTTGTACGAGTCATTAATTATTTTGGATACTTCATTGTCAATTTCTGTAGACATTGTTTCTGAGTACTCTCCTTCTCCTACACCTTTACCAAACACAACCTTTCCACCAGAGCCCTCAAGGGCAATAGGTCCGAGCTTTTCCGACATGCCATATTTCGTGACCATGTCCCGCGCAACGGCAGTAGAGACCTGAAGATCACTTGAAGGTCCTGTTGTTAGATCCCCAAATATCATCTGTTCTGCAATATACCCACCAAGAGATACAGCAATGTCATCAAGAAATTCTTTCTTTGATTGTAGTCTTCTCTCTTCCAATGGAAGCTTTAATGTATAACCACCGGCAAATCCACGAGCCACGACGGATACCTTGTGTACCGGATCAGAATAAGGAAGCACTGACGCAACAAGCGCATGTCCTGCCTCGTGATAAGCAGTAATCTTCTTTTCTTTTTTAGAAAGTACATGGCTTTTTCGTTCAGGACCGAGCATAACCTTTTCAACACTACGGATAAGGTCAAACTGGGAAACTTTCTTCCTCTCTTCTCGTGCTGCTAAAATCGCCGCTTCATTAACGAGAGAATAAAGATCCGCTCCAGAAAACCCAGGAGTGCGCTCTGCAATAATACGAAAGTTCACATCTTCTCCGAGTTGCTTAATGGCAGCATGTATCTTGAGTATCTCTTCACGGTCGTTTCTGTCTGGAAGATCAAGAGTAACGCGCCTGTCAAAACGCCCTGGGCGTAAAAGTGCTGGATCCAAAACATCGGGTCTGTTTGTCGCCGCAATCACAATCACTTTTTCGTGTGGTTCAAAACCATCCATCTCTACAAGTATCTGATTGAGTGTCTGTTCTCTCTCGTCAGAGCCACCTCCCATACCAACACCTCTAGTACGCCCTACGGCATCTATCTCATCAACAAATATAATCGCAGGTGCTGACTTTTTCGCCATCTTAAACAAATCCCGCACTCGTGAAGCACCAACGCCTACAAACATCTCAACAAACTCTGAGCCAGAGATAATGAAGAATGGCACTTGAGCCTCCCCTGCCACAGCACGTGCTAGCAGAGTCTTGCCTGTTCCAGGAGCACCCATAAGGAGTACTCCCTTTGGAATACGCGCGCCAATATCCAAAAACTTCTTCGGATTCTTTAGAAAATCAACTATCTCTTTTAATTCTTCTTTTGCCTCTTTTGCTCCGGCAACATCTGCAAATGTTACTCTCTTTCCTTTATCATTGGGGTCAATTATTCGCGCCTTTGACTGGCCAAAAGTAAACGCCTGCATCCCTGCACCTTTTACCTGCTTTGATATAAACCAAAAGAAAAGAACAATAAACAATATCGGAATGAGGAATGGCGCAAGATTCATAAGCCAATAACCAAGACCAGAAGGTTGCTTGATCTCTATACTTACGCTCGTAAGCTCCTCTGATGTAACGCCATAATTCACAAGAGTCTCCGAGAGAGATGCTTCAACTTCTTTTTTTGATCTTTTTTCCGTATCGTCTTTGTATATTGCAATCAATTTCTCCCCTTCTACTGAAATATCTGCGACAAGCTCTCCTTTAATATCTGTTGCCAATTGTGAGATTGACACATCTTCAAACTTACTCTTCTGCTCTGTAAAAATAGAGTACACCGTGGCGATTATCATAAATATCAAAATAGTACTAATGATATTGCTGAAAAATCGCTGTTTTTCATTTAATTTCTTTTTCTTTTTCTTCCCATTTTTTGGGGTTTTATTGTTTTTGAATATTTCCATAGTGTTGGCATTATACCTTAAAAATATGGTAAAGAAAAACCGCCTCAGATGAAGCGGTTTTAAAAGTTAGTAAAAAAAATTTAGATTTGGGGCAATATCAAAAAATTCCAAAAATGGGGATAACAACATAAGACCAATTGCTCCTGCAATATTTAAACAAACAACTAAAAGCAGGATACTCGCTGCAATAAAGAACAAGTGTTTGATTTTATTTTTTGATTCCCAAATAGTTGGTATTGATATTTCATCATTATATCGAAAACGGCCAGTTCCCATCCAAAAAAGAACAATGATTAGGAATATCCCAAATTGAGAAAATACAGACATAGTAATTCTCCTTGCCTTAAATTTATCTGCCATCAAACTATCACATATTTTAAAGGTTGTCAAATACGGCCGATACTGCTAAAATAGCGATATGCCGACTTTAATTAAAAACAAAAAAGTATATTTTGATTACGAAATTCTAGACAAGTTTGATGCGGGAATTGAGCTTTTTGGATATGAAGTAAAATCACTTCGCAACAAGCGAGGTTCTTTGGAGGGCACGCATGCCACAGTGCGAGGAAATGAAGCATTTTTGATTGGCATGGACATACCTCCATACCAGCCAGCAAACGCTCCAAAAGACTATAACCCACGACGCAATCGTAAACTACTTCTAACAAAAAAAGAACTTAGCGAACTGGCAGGAAAAGAAAGCCAAAAAGGGTTGACAATCGTACCAATCTCATTGTATACTAAAGGACGAAATATCAAGGTTTCTTTAGGTGTCGCTCGTGGAAAAAAGAAATATGACAAACGCGAAAGTATCAAAAAAAGAGACACCCAGCGTGATATTGAAAGAGAATTGAAGCAACAAGGCTTCTAGCTTTCATATCAAGGTTGAACCTTGATATTTGAACATTGAAAAACAAATACGTGGAGCCTCATCTATAGCATTAACTATATAGATAATGCTATAGATGGGGATGATCGGCCTAGA